>CAZNSS010000354.1:0-4780 GCA_964575465.1 uncultured Holophagales bacterium
CAGCGGGGCCGCGTCATCGCTGCACCGTTCCACGCCGTCTGCGGGGGGAAGACGGCCCGGCCGTCGGCCGTCTGGGACGACGAGGAAACCCCCGACCTCGTCCCGGTCGAAGACGACGCCTGCCTCTCGGCGCCGGGGGCTCGCTGGACGTTCTTCCTCCCGCGGGCACAGCTGCCGGCGCTCGCCGCACGGCTCGGGTTCCCCGAAGCGCGCTTTCTCGAGGTCTGGGCGCACGGGGACGACGGACGCGTCTCGGCCCTCCGGCTCGCGGCGCCCGGCGGGAGGTCCCTCGTCGTCAGGGGCTTCGACGTGAGGGCCCGGGCCTCGGAGGTCTGGGGCTGGAGCGCGTTCCGGTCGACCGACTTCACGGTGATCGAGCGGCCGCAGGGGTATGTCTTCGAAGGGAGGGGGACCGGGCACGGCGCCGGCCTCTGCCAGGCCGGGGCGATCGCGAGAGCGCGGCGCGGGGAGAGCCGCGAGGAAATCCTCGCGCATTACTATCGAGGGGCCAGCACGTCGCCGCTCGACGTCGTGGGAGCTCTCAGATGAAGACCTCACCGCTCCTCTCCGGCCTCGACGTCCTCCTCGAGGATCCCGCGACACTCCGGGGCCGCCGGCTCGGCCTCGTCGCGAACCCGGCCTCCGTCACCTCGCGTTTCGTCCCGACGGCCCGTGCCCTCCTCGACGCGGGGCTCGATGTCCGCGTCCTCTTCGGCCCGGAGCACGGCCTCACCGGCGCCGTCCAGGACATGATCGCGGTCGGCGACGAGGACACGCCGGCCGGGCGGCTCCGCGTCGTCTCGCTCTACGGCGACCGCTTCGAGGACCTCGCGCCGAAGGGGGAGCACCTCGAGGGGCTCGACGCCGTGGTCTGCGACCTCCCGGACGTCGGGTCGCGCTACTACACCTTCGTGTGGACGACGGCGCTCGTCATGAGAGCGTGCGCCGCGAAGGGGATCCCGGTCTTCGTCCTCGACCGGTCCAACCCGTGTGGCGGGCTCCTCGTCGAGGGGAACCTCCCCGAGGAGGGGCTCCTCTCGTTCGTCGGCCTCTGGCCCCTTCCGCCGCGGCACGGGATGACCCCCGGCGAGATCGCGCGCTACGTCGACGCCGAGTTCGCCTTCGGTTGCGACCTGACGGTCGTCCCGATGCGGGTGGCGGGGAAGGGTGGCCCCGCCCCTCGCGGGCGGATCGGCGAGACGCCGGCGTGGGTCCTGCCGTCGCCGAACATGCCGACGCGCGAGACGGCACTCGTCTATCCCGGGATGTGCCTCCTCGAGGGGACGAACCTATCGGAGGCGCGCGGAACGACGCGCCCGTTCGAGATCGTCGGCGCGCCGTGGCTCGACGCGGATCGCGCCGCCGACCAGGCGAATGCCCTTGGCCTTCCGGGCGTCGTCTTCCGGCCACACGTCTTCCGCCCCACGTTCCACAAGTTCGCGGGGAAGGACTGTGGCGGCGTCCAGCTCCACGTGACCCACGCGGAGGCGTTCCGGCCCTACGAGACCGGGCTGCGCCTCGTGAAGCTCCTGCGAGACCTCGACCCCTCCCGATTCCGGTGGAGGACCGAGACGTACGAATACAGGAGCGACGTCCCGGCGATCGACCTCCTCGCGGGGACCTATCGCTACCGCGAGCTCGTCGACGCGGGCGAGAGCCTCGACGCCTGGATCGCGACGTTCGCGGCCGACGTCGCCCGCTTCGCGCCGATCCGGGAGAGGAGCCTCCTCTACCGGGAGGGGCCGCCGCGGGTCCACGTCGTCGGTGCTCACGAATCGGGAAAGACGACGCACGCCCTGGCTCTCATCGAGGCCCTTGCGGCGCGCGGCTTCTCCGTCGGGTCCGTCAAGCACACTCGCGACGAGTACGAAACGGACGCCCTGGGGAAAGACTCGCAGAGGCACTTCGCCGCCGGGGCGAACCCGACCGTCCTCGTCACCGGCTTCAGGACCGGAGTCCACGCCCGTCACGCGGGAGAGCCCTCGCTCGACGATGTGATCGCGCGCGAGATGCCCCACGTGGACGTCGTCGTCGTGGAGGGCTTCCGCGAGATGGCGGGCCCGAAGGTGGAGGTCTGCCGGGCCGCCACGGGGAGGGCCGCGGTGGTGGCGGGCGACCGCGAGGTCTTCGCGGTGATGACGGACCGCGAGACGACGCACGAGCGCTCGGTTCCGCGGCTTTCCCTCGGCAACGTCGACGCGCTCGTTCCCCTCGTCCTCCGCGCGCTCGGCCTCGGGGGTGCGGCGTGAAGGCGATCGTCGTCCCGGTGCCCGGTGGGCCGGAGGCGCTCGTGTGGGGCGAGGCGCCCGAGCCCGCGCCGAGGGACGGAGAGGTCCTCGTCCACGTGAGGGCGACGGCCGTGAATCGGGCCGACCTCCTCCAGGCGGCGGGGAAGTACCCGCCGCCGCCGGGGGAGTCGGAGATCCTCGGCCTCGAAGCGGCGGGCGTCGTCGAGGGGACGGACGAGCGCGTCTGCTTCCTTCTCCCCGGCGGCGGCTACGCGGAGAAGGTCGCCGTCCCGCGGGGGATGCTGATGCCCGTCCCGAGGGGCCTGTCGTTGGAGGAGGCCGCCGCGATCCCGGAGGCGTGGTTCACGGCCTACCTGAACCTCTTTCGCGAGGGAGCGCTCGCAGCGGGCGAGGTCGTCCTCCTCCACGCCGCCGCCTCGGGCGTCGGCACCGCCGCGATCCAGCTCGCAAGGGCCGCCGGCGCGACCGTCGTCGCGACGGTCCGCTCCGCCGCAAAGGCGGAGTCCCTTTCAGCGCTCGGCGCCGACCTCGTCGTCGACACGTCCTCGCACGACTTCGCCGAGGCGGTGGAGGAGCGCTTCGGGGCGAATGCCGTCGGTCTCGTTCTCGACCCGGTCGGCGGCTCGACCCTGGCGCGGAACCTCCGCGTGATGGCGCGCTGCGGCCGGCTCGTCCTCATCGCCACGATGGGAGGCGGCACGGCCGAGATCGACCTTCGGGCCCTCCTCGCCAGGCGGCTGCGCCTCGTCGGCTCGACCCTCAGGTCCCGGGCCCTCGCCGAGAAGGTCGACCTGACCGCCGCTTTCGTTCGCGACGTCCTTCCGGGGTTCACGGACGGGCGGTTCCGCTCCCACGTCGACTCCGTGTTCCCCCTCGATCGGGCGGCCGACGCGCACCGCCGGATGGCGGAGAACGCGAACGTGGGGAAGATCGTCCTGACGGTGGGCGCGTGACCTTCCGTGCCGCGGTCTTCGACCTCGACGGGACCCTCCTCGACTCCTACGAGGGGATCCACGACGCCCTCTCCGACGTCCTCGCGCACTTCGGGCGGCCTCCCGTCACGGTCGAGGAGACCCGCCGGCTCGTGGGGCACGGCCTCGAGGCTCTCGTCGCGAAGGTCCTCCCCGAAGAGCTTCGGGCCGATGCCGCCGCGCATTTTCGCTTCCGCTACAAGGTGAACGCCCCGAGGCTGACCAGGCTGATGCCGGGTGCCGAGCTCGTCGTCTCGGAGCTCTGGCGGCGAGGCATCCGCCTCGCGATCGCCTCGAACAAGCCCGCCGTCTTCAGCCGGCAGCTCCTGGCCGGCTTCGGCCTCGCGGAGCTCTTCACGTTCATCGGCGGACCCGACCTGGGGTTTCCCGAGAAGCCCGATCCGGCGATGGTCCGCGCGGCGCTCCAGACGATGCGCGCCGCACCGGCAGAGACGCTCTACGTGGGGGACATGACGGTCGACGTCGAGACCGCACGGGCCGCGGGCCTGGCGGTCGCCGTCGTCCCGCTCGGCTCCTCCACGCGCGAGGAGCTCGAGGCCCTTCGGCCCGACCACCTCCTCCCGGCGCTGGCGGACGTTCTCGGGCTCTTCGGATCGCCGAAGCGGACGTAGCCGGACCCGGTCCGCCGCGTGGGGGGGCGCGGCCGCGGAGGGCCCGAGTCGTGACGCCGTCTCGGTGGAGGGGCGAGGCGCGGTGGAAATGGAGTGGTCGGGGCGCGCGGGGCGATGGTCCGGAGGGTCTCCCGCGGGAGAAGCCGTCGTTGCCCGGAGCGTAAAATCGGCGCCATGAGCAGCACCCCCTTCGACTCCACCTCCGGCCACGCCGGACAGGTCCGCTTCTTCAACCCGGGCCCCGTGTGGGTCCGTCCGCAGGTGCTCCAGGCCCTCGGCGGCCCGATGATGTCTCACCGCTCCGCGGCCTTCTCCGACCTCTACGGCCGCATCCTCGAGAAGCTCCCGAAGGTCTTCCGAACGACGGGCCAGGCGCACACGCTCGCGACCTCGGCGACCGGCGTCTGGGAAGCCGGGCTCGTCTCCTGCGCGACCGGCCCGGTCCTCGCGTGCTGCAACGGCTCCTTCTCCGACAAGTGGGGAGAGATGAGCCAGAAGCTCGGCCTCGACACGACGATCCTGAAGGCCGAGTGGGGCAAGCCGATCCTCGCGGACGACGTGAAGAAGGCGCTCGCCGGGAAGAAGTACCAGATCGTCACCGTCGTCCACAACGAGACGTCGGTCGGCACGATCTCCGACCTCGCGGGGATCGCGAAGGTGATCCGCGAGAACAGCGACGCCCTCGTTTTCGCCGACGTCGTCACGTCGCTCGCCGCGACGAAGGTCGAGGTCGACGAGTGGGGCCTCGACCTGGCCGTCTGCGGCTCGCAGAAGGCGCTCGCCCTCCCGCCCGGCATCGCTGTCTTCTCCGTCTCCGAGCGGGCGCTCGCAGCGGCGCGCCAGAAGAAGTTCCGCGGCATCTACCTCGACCTTCTCGACGTCGAGGCGTTCGGCAAGAAGAAGCAGAACCCGACGACGCCGTCGCTCC
>CAZNSS010000355.1:0-4772 GCA_964575465.1 uncultured Holophagales bacterium
AGGACGTAGCGCTTCGCCTTGCAGAGGCGGATGCCGTCGATGATGGAGGCGTGGTTGAGGCCGTCCGTCAGGATGGCGTCCTCCTCGCCGAGGAGGGGCTGGAAGAGCCCTTCGTTGGCGTTCCAGCAGGACATGTAGAGGATCGTGTCCTCGGTCCCGAAGAAGGCCGAGATCGTCCGCTCGAGCTCCTTGTGGAGCTCCTGCGTCCCGCAGATGAAGCGGACGGAGCCGAGGCCGTTGCCCCAGCGCTCGAGCGCCCTGCGGGCCGCCTCGACGACGCGCGGGTGGTTCGCGAAGCCGAGGTAGTTGTTGGAGGTGAGCATGAGGACCTCGCGGCCGTCGACACGGACGCGGGCCCCGGTGGGTCCCTCGAGGATCCGCTCCTTCTTGAAGGTGCGGGCCTCCCTGAGGGCCTCGATCTCGGTCTTGCAGTAGTCGATGAGGGCGGTGCTCATGACCGGCCAGAATACCAGCGCCCCGCGGGTGCGGGGCGCCGGGGAACCGGGACCGCCAGGTCCGGGGGACTACTTCTTCGACTTCTTCGGGGCGGGCTTCTTCGGGGCGGCGGGCTTCTTCGCCGGGGCGGGCTTCTTCGGCGCCGGCTTCTTCGGGGCCGCCTTCTTCGCCGGGGCGGGTTTCTTCGGAGCGGGCTTCTTCGGGGCGGCGGGCTTCTTTGGCGCCGCGGGCTTCGCCGGGGCGGCCTTGGCGGCCGGGGCCGGGGCGACCCTCCCCTTCTCCTTGGCCCTCCAGGCGGAGAGCTTCTCCTTGACCTTCTCGTCCACCTCCGACATCGGGACGTACTCCTCGTCGGGGTGGAGCTCGGAAGGCTGGAAGACGACGATCCGGTAGCCGTCCGGGTCGAGGATCTCGGCCGAGCGGCCGGTGAACTCCTCCGCCGGGCCCCGGGTGACGGTGACTCCCCGCTCCTTCAGGGCCGTGAGCGCGGCCTCGATGTCGGAGGTGGAGAGCGTCAGGGCCACCTGGTTGCGGGCCGGCACCTCGCCGGGGCGGAGCGGCGTCAGCTTCACGAGGATCGGACCGAGACCGAACTCGACCCAGTCCTTCTCGAAACCCCCGACCTCGGGCAGGCCGAGAGTCTCCCCGTAGTAGCGGCGCGACCGCGAAAAGTCGCTGGCGGCGACATGTACCCGCCTGAGGGCCACGAACATCTCTACCTCCCGAGTGGTTCGCCGACGGCCGGAACAGGGCCGGACCATCGCCGGTCATCCAGACGTTTCCCGGGGACCATCCCCTGACGCGCCTCTTTACCAGAAAGTGGCTTACTTTTCAACAATTTTCGTGATCTTGCCCCGTTCCGCAGGGATCCACCCAGACGCTGCCGTCGGGTCCCCACTCCCTCTTCCACACGGGGACCCGGGCCTTGATCTCCTCGATCCCGGCCCGGCAGGCCGCGAACGCCTCCTCGCGATGGGGGGCGGAGGCGGCCACGACGACAGCCACCTCGCCGACGCGGAGGCGGCCGATCCGGTGGCGCATGACCAGCCGGACGTCGGGGAAGCGGGCGGAGAGGTCGGTCTCGATCCGTTCCATCTCCTTCTCGGCCATCGGCTCGTAGGCCTCGTACTCCATCTCGGTCACGGCCCGGCCGTCGGCGTTGTCCCGGACGACCCCGACGAAGAGCGTGAGGCCACCGTCTCCGTCCCTCCGGGCCTCGCCGAGAAGGGCGGAGGGGTCGAGGGGGTCGCGCGTGACGCGTCCCACGTTCAACCACCCGCCAGCGGCGGCAGAAAGGCCACCGCGTCCCCGGCGCGGACCGGATCGGCGTCGCGGGCGTAGACCTCGTTTACGGCCACCAGGATCCGCTTCCCGAGCCGGGAGGCGGACGGGCAGGCCGAGAGGAATGCCTCCCGGACGGCCCCCACGGTCGTCTCGCCGGGGCGGCTCTCGGGCGCCTCTACGGCGAGGGGGCTGCCGAGCTCGTCCCGGAGGGAAGCGAAGAGCAGGATCTGGACCCTCATGGGGCCGGATCTTAAGCGTTCGCGGGCACTAGAATGCCCCGGCCGCAAGGGAGGAAACATGCCGGCGAAGACGGGACCGCTCGCGGGAAGGAAGGCCCTCGTGACGGGGGCCTCCCGGGGTATCGGACGGGCCATCGCTCTCAGGCTGTCGGCCGAGGGGGCCTTCGTGGCCTGCGGGGTGAGGAAGGAAGAGGACGCCGCGACGCTCGTGGCCGAGATCGCCGCCGCCGGCGGGCAGGCCGTCGGCGTCCTCCTCGACGTGACCGACGCCGCCTCCGTCGCCACGGGAGTCGAGCGGGCGGCGCGGCCCGAGCGGCGCCTCGACATCGTCGTCAACAACGCGGGGCTCGCCGGCCAGACGCCGCTCGGCGGTGACGAACGGTCGGACCTGGCGTTCGCCCGGATCTTCGACGTGAACGTCTCGGGGAGCTGGCGGGTCCTCCGGGCCGCCCTCCCGTTCCTCCCGGACGGGGCGCGCATCGTCAACCTCTCGTCCGTCTCCGGGCGGTTCGGCGTCCCGGGCCAGTCGGGCTACTGCGGCGCCAAGCACGCCGTCATCGGGATGACCCGGGCCCTCGCTCTCGAGCTCGCCCCCAGGAAGATCACCGTCAACGCCGTCTGCCCCGGCTGGGTGGACACCGAGATGGGGAGGTACGGGATCCGGGGCTACGGCAAGGTGATGGGCCTCGACGAGGAGGAGGCCTTCGCCGCGGCGGGGAAGATGGCTCCACTGGGAGCCGTCCTCGTCCCGGACGAGATCGCCGGGATGGTGGCGTACCTCGCCTCGGAAGACGCCCGGAACGTCACGGGGCAGTCGATCGTCATCGACGGCGGGCAGGTGATGCCCTGAAGCGGACGAAGGCGGTTTTCCTCGACGCGGGGAACACGCTCCTCTCGCCCGACCCGCCCGTCGAGACGGTCTACGGCGAGGCGTTCCGCCGCTGGGGCGTCCCCGCCGCCGACGAGGACGTCCTCTCGGCCCTCCGCGGGACCTGGGGCCGCATCGCCGAACGCCAGGCTCGGGGTGAGGAGCGCTGGGGCGGCGGCGACGGCGAGCGGGGCTTCTGGAGGAGCTTCGTCCAGGAGGTCTTCTCGGGGGTCGGTGGGGGGGCGCTCCCCGAGGAGCTCCTCGCCGAGCTCGTCGCCCACTTCCACCGGCTGGAGAGCTGGAGCCTCTACCCGGAGGTCCTCGACGTCCTCGCCGCGCTCCGGGAGCGGGGGCTGAAGCTCCTCGTCGTCAGCAACTGGGACTCCACGCTCCCGTCGCTCCTCGACCGGCTGGACCTGACCCGGCACTTCGACGCCGTCGTCGTCTCGGCCCTCGTCGGCGTCTCGAAGCCGGCCAGGGGGATCTTCGAGACCGCGCTCGAGGCGGCCGGCGTCGCGGCCGACGAGGCGCTCCACGTCGGCGACTCCCCCTCGGAGGACTACGAAGGGGCCCGGAACGCCGGCCTCCCGGCCCTCCTCCTCGACCGCGCGGGGGTTGCCCGCGACGGATTCGACACGATCCGGTCGCTCCACGAGATCCTCCCCCGTCTCTCGCCCTGACCCCGCGCCGAACGCCCCGCCGAGGAGCCGCCCATGAGCCTCTTCCGAACCAAGCCGATCGACCAGCTCGTCGCCGAGGGGAGCGACGAAGGGCGTGGCCTGAAGCGCGAGCTGACGGCCGTCGACCTCGTCGCCCTCGGGATCGGAGCGATCATCGGTGCCGGGATCTTCGCGACGCTCGGGACGGCGACCTCGGGGGGGACGAACCTGCCTCCCGCCGGGCCCGGCGTCGTCGTCTCGATCCTCCTGACGGCGCTCGCCTGCGGCTTCTGCGGCCTCTGCTACGCGGAGTTCGCGAGCCTCGTCCCGATCGCGGGCTCGGCCTACACGTACAGCTACGCCACGCTCGGCGAGCTCGTCGCCTGGATCATCGGCTGGGACCTCATCCTCGAGTACGCCGTCGGGAACATCGCGGTCGCGATCTCGTGGGCCGCCTACTTCCGGCAGCTCCTCCTCGGCTTCGGCCTCGAGTTCCCCGCCTTCCTCGCCACCGACTACCGCTCGACCCTCCTCGCGGCCAGGGCGATGGCGGAGGGGGGCGTCCTCTCGCCCGAGCAGGTGGTGGCGTACCAGGCGCACCTCCACCACCCGGTGCTCCTCGGGGTCCCGATCGTCTTCAACCTCCTCGCGGCGGCGATCACCGGGGCGATCACCTGGCTCCTCGTCCGCGGGGTGAAGGAATCGGCCCGCGTCAACGACGTCATCGTCGTCCTGAAGGTCCTGACGCTCCTCTTCTTCGTCTTCGTGGGCGTGTTCTGGGTGAAGCCGGCGAACTGGCATCCCTTCTTCCCGGGCGGCTTCTCCGGAGTCTGGACGGGGGCCTCGCTCATCTTCTTCGCCTACATCGGCTTCGACGCGATCTCGACGGCCGCCGAGGAGTGCAAGGACCCGGAGCGCGACATGCCGCGGGGAATCCTCGGGTCGCTCCTCGTCTGCACGGTCCTCTACGTCGCCGCGGCGCTCGTCCTCAGCGGCATGATCCCGTACACCCGGCTCGCGGGCGTGGCCGACCCGCTCGCCGCGGCCCTCGCCTACGTGAACCAGGGCTGGGCGGCGGGGATCCTCGCCTTCGGCGCCGTCATCTCGATGACGGCGGTCCTCCTCGTCTTCCAGCTCGGCCAGCCGCGAATCCTCATGGCGATGTCGCGGGACGGCCTCCTCGGCCCGTGGTTCGGGAAGATCCATCCGAAGTACCGGACGCCGCACGTCACGACGATCCTGACGGGCGTCTTCGTCGCGTTCTTC
>CAZNSS010000356.1:0-4762 GCA_964575465.1 uncultured Holophagales bacterium
TCTTCCGCGGCGACGAGGACTTCCACGAGAGCTGCGCGACGCTCGAGCGCTTCCTGACGCTCGACTTCGACGCCCTCCTCTGCGCCCACCGTCCCCGCTTCACGGGGGGGAAAGAGGCCATTCGCGCCAAGCTCTCGTGGCTCCGCGAGCTCGAGGGGCGCGTGAAGACGTCGCGCTCGAAGGGGCGCTCGGTCCGCCGCATCGTCCGCGAGCTCGGAATAGAGCCTTCCTCGGCCTTCTTCGCCATCACGTTCGGCGACGTCACGACCGCGAACCTCGTCCGGTCGATCCTCGAGGGGCCGCGGAGGCGCGTCGAGGTCGAAAGAGCGCTCGCTTCCCCGCGCTGAGCAGGAGGACCCAGGCGCCGCAGAGGCCGGCACCGGTACCGGCCGAAAGGGCGACGGGCGCCCGGCAGGACGTCGTCGAGCCGTTCCTCCCGAACCCGGGACGCTTCGCGCCCTCCCGGATCTGATGAATTCACATCAGGTTCGTCGGGATATGTCCGATGCGATGTCGGCTCATTTTTCCTGCAAATCACGTCATTCCTATAGGTTTCGAAATGGGACGGAACCGGTTCCATCGATTCGCCCCTCTTCCAAGCGGTCCAATCTGGTCCTGATTTGAAGTCTTTGAAGGATGGTGCTGCGCTGCGGCGGGGCGGAACATCCCCACTCGCACCCGGATTCGGATCCGAGGGCCGAGGGGGCCGTTTGTCGGGTAGTCCAGAGAATTCTCCGGATCGGCGCGGCACGTTCGTCCGCTCGGCTGCGGCGTCCTCCTTCGTCGAGCGTCCGCCCCGCTCCCCAGCGGGCTCCAGTACCTCCCCACCGGCCGGACGGGCCACGTCCTCGCCGGTCCAAGCGCCCCGGGAACGCACCGAAACAGGATGGGAGATCGATGAGCAACACCGTGCGCTATGACGATCGAACCCCGCGGCTCTTCTTCCTCGCCGCCGTGGTCTGGGCCGTGGTCGGCATGCTCGTGGGCGTCCTGATCGCGGCCATGCTCTTCATGCCGGGGCTGAACCTCGCGCCGTTCCTCACGTTCGGACGGCTCCGGCCCCTGCACACGAACGCGGTCATCTTCGCGTTCTGCGGGAACATCATCTTCGCGGGGACCTACCACTCGATGCAGAGGCTCCTGAAGACGCGCCTCTTCAGCGACGTCCTCTCGAAGATCCACTTCTGGGGCTGGCAGCTCATCATCGTGTCGGCGGCCCTCACCCTCCCGACCGGCTTCACGCAGGCCAAGGAGTACGCCGAGCTCGCCTGGCCGATCGACATCGCCATCGCGCTCATCTGGGTGACGTTCGCGGTCAACTTCTTCGGGACGATCGCGATCCGGCGCGAGAAGCACCTCTACGTCGCGATCTGGTTCTACATCGCGACGATCGTGGCGATCACGATCCTCCACGTCGGCAACAGCATGGCGATGCCCTACTCCTGGCTCGGGAGCTACTCGGCCTACGCGGGGGTCAAGGACGCCCTGATGCAGTGGTGGTACGGCCACAACGCCGTCGCGTTCTTCCTGACGACGCCGTTCCTCGGCCTCATGTACTACTACCTGCCGAAGGCGGCGGACCGTCCGGTCTTCAGCTACCGGCTCTCGATCATGCACTTCTGGTCGCTCGTCTTCGTCTACATCTGGGCGGGGCCGCATCACCTCCACTACTCGGCCATCCCCGAGTGGGCCTCGACGCTCGGGATGCTCTTCTCCCTCATCCTCTGGATGCCGTCCTGGGGCGGCATGGTGAACGGCTTCTTCACGCTCCGCGGCGCCTGGCACAAGCTCCGCGAGGACCCCATCCTGAAGTTCATGGTCGTCGCCGTGACGTACTACGGCATGTCGACGTTCGAAGGCCCGATGATGTCGATCAAGTCGGTGAACGCGGTCTCGCACTTCACCGACTGGACGATCGGTCACGTCCACGCGGGCGCCCTCGGCTGGAACGCGTTCCTCTCGTTCGGCATCCTCTACTGGGCCGTCCCGAGGCTCTGGAGGACGGAGCTCTTCTCCAGGAGGCTCGCGACGGCGCACTTCTGGGTCGCGACGGTCGGCCTGATCCTCTACCAGGTCTCGATGTGGGTCGCCGGCATCACGCAGTGGGCGATGTGGCGCGCCTTCGAGCCCGACGGCCGCCTCGTCTACCCCGACTTCATCGAGACCGTCATCAAGATCGTCCCGCTCTACTGGGTCCGCCTCGTGGCGGCGCTCCTCTTCTTCTCGGGCCTCCTCCTCCTCGTCTGGAACGTCTTCAAGACGATCAGGAGCGCCCCGGCCGGCTTCGACGAGGAGCCCGAGGTGAACGCGCCGCCGCTCGTGACCGACCTCTCGGCGCCGGGCGCCGTCACGCCGGCGAATACCTACGACCACGCGCTCTACCGCTTCCAGCACTCCCTCCGCCACGGCATCCACCGGGTGCTCGAGGGGCGCGTCGTCCTCTTCACGGTCCTCACCGCGCTCGCCCTCGCCGTCGGCTCCCTCGTCGAGGCGATCCCGATGTTCTTCGACAGGTCGAACGTCAAGGAGATCGCGAGCGTCAAGCCCTACACGCCGCTCGAGGTCCTCGGACGCGACATCTACATCCGCGAGGGCTGCTACAACTGCCACTCGCAGCTCGTCCGGCCGTTCCGGTACGAGACGGAGCGCTACGGCGAGTACTCGAAGGCGGGCGAGTACGTCTACGACCACCCGTTCCAGTGGGGCTCCAAGCGGACCGGTCCCGACCTCTTCCGCGTCGGCGGGAAGTACCCCTCGCTCTGGCACGTCCGCCACATGAAGAACCCCCGCTCGACGACGCCGGGATCGATCATGCCCCGCTACCCGCACCTCCTGACCGACGCCATCGACGTGGCGAGCATCGGCGCGAAGATGCGCGCCCTGCGAGCGGTCGGAACGCCCTACACGGACGGCGAGATCGAGAGCGCCCCGGCCGCCATCGAGGCCCAGGCGAAGTCGATCGCCGCCGAGGTCGAGGCCCAGAGGGGGCCAACCGGCCTCGCCGACAAGGAGATCACCGCCCTCACCGCCTACCTGCAGCGGCTCGGGACCGACATCAAGTGGAAGAAGGTCGCCCCGCAGGCGCCGGCTCCGCCCGCTCCCGCCGCAGCTCCGGCCGTCGTGGCCGCGAAGTAGCCATGCTGCAGGAGCTCGCCACCCGGACCGGGGCGTCCACGTGGGCGATCGTCTCGATGCTCTTCTTCCTCGCCGCCTGGATCTTCGTCGCAGTGCGGGTCTTCCGGGCCCGCGACGAGGAGCTGGACGCGCACGCCCGCCTCCCCCTCGAGGGGGACGGCGAGGCCCCGTGTGAACTCCCCCTGGGCGCGAGCCCGAAAGCCTGACGAGAGGGGACCATGGCACAGTTCGAGGACAAGGTTCTTCACGAGCTCGACGGGATCAAGGAATACGACAACCCGATGCCGGGCTGGCTCATGGCGATCTGGTGGGGCTCGCTGATCTTCTCGGCCGCCTACCTGGTCTTCTACGCCCTGAGCTTCGGCGAGGGCTCGATGGAATCCGAGTACCGCGCCGAGACGCAGCAGTCGCTCGCCGCGGTCCAGGCGCACTTCGACGCGCATCCCATCGTTCCGCCCAAGGCCGCCGAGCTCCTCGCCGGGGCGAAGAACGCCGCGGTCCTCGACATGGGGGCCGCCCGCTTCGCGAAGTCGTGCGCCCCCTGCCACGGCGCGCAGGCGCAGGGGCTCATCGGCCCGAACCTCACGGACGACCGCTGGATTCACGGCGGGTCGGTCGAGCAGCTCTTCCAGTCGATCGCGAAGGGCTGGCCGGCGAAGGGGATGCCGCCGTGGGGCCGCGCCGTCAAGCCCGAGGAGCTCTCCGCCCTCGTCTCCTACGTCCGCAGCCTTCAGGGCTCGAATCCGCCCCAGCCGAAGCCCGCCGAGGGCGACCCCTTCGCGCCCGAGCCCCTCCCCGGGAGCTGACGTGGCGAACGACGTCGCGGATCGGTCGCGGGCGCCCGGGACGGAGCCGCCGGCTCCGGCTCTCCCGGAGTCGCTGCCGGTGCGCGAGCGGATCTTCGACGTCGCCCCCGAGGAAGACCTCCTCTACAGCATCTCGGCCGACGGGAAGCGGAAGTTCATGCACCCGATCGTCCACAAGGGGCGGTTCTGGAAGGTCCGCCGGGCGATCGCCTACGGCCTGTACGTCCTCTTCTTCGCGCTCCC
The DNA here is from genome assembly GCA_964575465.1 of uncultured Holophagales bacterium. Lineage (GTDB taxonomy): Bacteria > Acidobacteriota > Thermoanaerobaculia > UBA5066 > UBA5066 > UBA5066. The sequence goes on from CAZNSS010000356.1 coordinate 4,185, forward strand.
CCTGATCCCGGTCGGCGGGTTCCCGGCCGTCTTCCTCGACCTCGAGACGCGACGGTTCCACGTCCTCGGCACCACCTTCCACCCGACGGACAACCTCCTCCTCGCCGCTTTCGGCCTCGGCATCATCGTCACCGTCTTCTTCGTCGGCTCGACGTTCGGGCGGATGTGGTGCGGCTTCGCCTGCCCGCAGACCGTCTACCTCGAGTTCCTCTTCCGCCCCATCGAGGCCTTCCTCGAGGGGGGCCCGCTGAAGCAGCGAAAGCTGAACGCGGCTCCCTGGAGCGGCGCCAAGCTCGCGATCAAGGTGGCGAAGTGGTCGAGCTGGACGCTCGTCGCCCTCCTGATGGCCTCGGGGTTCGTCGCCTACTTCGTCGGCTGGGGGCCGCTCGCACGCGGCCTCGCGACGGAGCCGGCCGCCTTCAAGGGCGCGCTCGCCGTGATCGCCGGCCTCACCGTCCTGATCGTCTTCGACTTCGGCTGGTTCCGCGACCAGATGTGCACGATCGCCTGTCCCTACGGGCGCCTCCAGAACGTCATGGCCGACCAGGACACGATCCTCGTCGCCTACGACGCGCCGC
>CAZNSS010000357.1:0-4755 GCA_964575465.1 uncultured Holophagales bacterium
CACCGGGATCTCGGGGTCGTAGCACTGGCGGAGCGCACGCCAGACGTCGTCCTCGCGCGCCGGCCCCTCGCGGGTCGCCGCCTTCGGCGCCTCGGCCGCCGGCGCCTCGAGGCCGAGGGTGTCGGCGTCGGCCGCGGAGATCCGGAAGAGCCCGCCGACGGTCGGCGCCTGGACCGTGAACGAGCCCCCGAGCGACTGGACGAGGTAGACGGGGATCCCCTCGGGGAGCGTCGCGCCCTCACCGCTCGGGACCCTCACGGCCGCGCACTCGCGGTGAAGGAGGATCGCGGGGGTCCGGGTCACGACGTCGCCCGGGCCGGAGTGGCGACGGCCCGGAGGCCCACGAGGACGACGATGACGACGGCGACCTCCAGGAGCGCGCCGGTGCCGTACGGCCCCGCGGCGCCCCAGGCGAACCAGGCGTGCTCGCCCCAGAACGGGCCGAGGATCCGCCCGAGGGAGGAGAGGGACTGCGCCGCGCCGAGGATCTCCCCCTGCTCGGCGGCGTCCGTCGTGCGGGAGAGGAGGCCGGAGAGGGAGGGGTTCACGAGGCCGCTCCCCGCGGCCGTCGTCACGACGAGCGCGACGAGCCCGGCGTGGCCCGGCACGAGGACGAGCCCGGCGAACGACAGCGCGAGGATCGTCGTCCCGATCCCGATGAGGCGCGCCTCGCCGAGGAGCGGCACGAGCCGGCGGATCAGCCCTCCCTGCACGATCGCCGCCGTGACGCCGATCAGGACGAAGAGCCAGGAGACCGTCGACGGGTCGTGCCCGAACCGGCTCCGCGCGAACTGCGCGAACGTCGCCTCGAAGTTCGAGAACGCGGTCGTGTTGAGGAGCGTGACGAGGAGCAGCGGCCCGAGGATCGGGCGCCGGAACGCGTGGACGACCGCCCGGAGCGGGAACCAGTGGCGCGGCGGCCTCGCCGCGGCGCTCGCGGGGCGCGTCTCGGGAAGCCCGAAGAAGGCCCAGACGAACGCGACGAGAGAGAGGCCGGCGGCGACGAGCCCCGGGAGGAAGGGGCTGACCCTCACGGCGAAGCCTCCGATGGCGGGGCCGAAGACGAAGCCGAGGCCGAACGCCATCCCGACGAGGCCCATGCCCCGCGCGCGATCGCCCTGCGGCGTCACGTCGGCGATGACGGCCTGCGCCGTCCCGATGTTCGCTCCCATGATGCCCGCCAGGACGCGCGAGGCAAGAAGGGTCGCGAAGCTCCCGGAGAACGCGAAGAGGAGGTAGCTCAGGAAGCTCCCGAGGAGGGAGAAGAGGAGGACGGGCCGGCGCCCCACCCGGTCGGACAGCCGCCCCAGGAGGGGGGCGAAGAGGAACTGCATCGCCGAGAAGCTCGCCATCAGGATCCCGAAAGCGAGGGGCGACGGGCCGTACGCCTCGGCGTAGAGCGGGACGAGCGGGATGACGATGCCGAAGCCGACGAGGTCGATGAAGACCGTCAGGAAGACGACGGCGAGGGGGGAGAGGCGACGGCTCACGGGGCGATCGGCCTGCGGACCCCCGAGACGGGGACGGCCCCCGGTCGGGGGCCGCCGACGCCTTCCGGGGTCACGCGGGGATCAGGCGAAGCTCTTCCCGCAGCCGCAGCCGCCGGCGGCGTTCGGGTTCTCGACGGAGAAGCCCGCGCCGCGGAAGTCCTCGATCCAGTCGACGGTCGAGCCGTTCAGCTTCATCGCGCTCGTCTTGTCGACGAGGACCTTGATCCCGCCGACGGCCAGGACGTGGTCGGACTCCTTGGCGTCGTCGAAGGTGAAGCCGTACTGGAATCCGGAGCAGCCGCCGGCCTGGACGAAGACGCGGAGGGCCTTGTCGGCCGCGTCGGGCATCTTGGCGGCGAAGTCCCTGACCTTGTCGACGGCGCGGTCGGTGAGGCTGAGAGCGAACGTCTCCTGCACGGAGACGGTGGCGGTGTTGAGGGTCGTGGACGCCATCGGTACCTCCTCGCGGCCTGGCAGCGCTGCTGCACGCGGAGCCGCGAACCTTTTATTGTCGCCTCCAGCTCGCTCCGGCGTCAACGCGCCCGCCCACCCCGACCCAGCAAGATCCGGACCAGTTTGCTGCAGCGTACACAAAATCTAGTGGTTGATATCTAGATAACCACGAGATGTTGCGGCGGGATCCCGTTTCGCATAGGATTCCTCATCCTTCGACACTGAATTCCACAAGGGGGTCCGCCGTGACCGCTTCCTCCGATCGCCCCGCCGCCCAGACGTCCGTCTCCGCAGGTTCCGAGCCCGTCGCGACCCGCACGGGGCTCCGAGGTCTCTCGTTCCGCCGTCTCTACACCGACGGCGCGACCCACCCGTTCGACGCGATCGAGTGGGAGCTGCGGACGGCGGCGATCACGAACGAGAAGGGCGAGGTCTTCTTCGAGCAGAAGGACGTCGAGGTCCCGAAGGCCTGGTCGATGACCGCGACGAACATCGTCACGCAGAAGTACTTTCACGGGAAGGCCGGCACGCCCGAGCGGGAGCGTTCCGTCCGGCAGCTCATCGGGCGGGTCGTCGAGACGATCACGGGCTACGGCGCCAGGGGCGGGTACTTCCGGACCGCGGCGGACCGGGACGCCTTCCACGACGAGCTGACGGCGATCCTCGTGAACCAGGTCGCGAGCTTCAACTCCCCCGTCTGGTTCAACGTCGGCGTCGAGGAGAAGCCGCAGGCCTCGGCCTGCTTCATCAACGCCGTCGGCGACTCGATGGGCTCGATCCTCGACCTCGCCAAGACCGAGGGGATGCTCTTCAAGTTCGGCTCGGGCACCGGCTCGAACCTCTCGTCGCTCCGCTCGTCGACCGAGACGCTCTCCTCCGGCGGCATCGCCTCCGGCCCCGTCTCCTTCATGAAGGGCTTCGACAGCTTCGCCGGGGCGATCAAGTCGGGCGGCAAGACGCGCCGCGCGGCGAAGATGGTCATCCTGAACGTCGACCACCCCGACGTCCTCGAGTTCATCGACTGCAAGGCGAAGGAGGAGCGGAAGGCCTGGGACCTCATCGAGGCGGGCTGGGACGGCTCCTTCGGCGGCGAGGTCTACAACAACGTCCTCTTCCAGAACGCGAACCACTCGGTGCGCGTGACGGACGAGTTCATGAAGGCCGTCGAGGCGGGGCGCGAGTACGCCTGCCACGCGGTGACGACGGGCGAGCCGCTCCTCATGCTCGACGCCCGCGCGGTCCTCAAGCGGATGTCGGAGGCCGCCTGGATCTGCGGCGACCCGGGGATCCAGTACGACACGACGATCAACCGCTGGAACCCCTGCAAGGCGACGAACCGGATCAATGCCAGCAACCCCTGCTCGGAGTACATGTTCGTCGACGACTCCGCCTGCAACCTCGCCTCGCTGAACCTGATGAAGTTCGCGAAGGAGGACGGCGGGTTCGACGTCGAGAAGTTCCGCCACGCCGTCGACGTCGTCTTCGCGGCGCAGGAGATGCTCGTCGACGAGGCGTCCTACCCGACGCCGGCCATCGAGAAGAACTCGCACGACTTCCGCCCGATCGGCCTCGGCTACGCGAACCTCGGCGCGCTCCTCATGTACAACGGGCTCCCCTACAACGGCGACGAGGGGCGCGCCTACGCGGCCGCCGTCACGAGCCTCATGCACGGCCAGGCCTTCCTCACTTCCTCGCGCATCGCGTCGGAGATCGGCCCCTTCCGGATGTACGAGCCGAACCGCGAGGCCTTCCTCGACGTCATCGGGATGCACCGGGAAGCCGCCGCGAACGTCTCTCGCACGGGCGTCCCGAAGGAGCTCTACGAGGCGCAGCTGGGAGTCTGGGACCTGACGCTCGAGGCGGGGCGGCAGCACGGCTTCCGCAACGGACAGGCGACGGTCCTGGCCCCGACCGGGACGATCGGCTTCATGATGGACTGCGACACGACGGGAGTGGAGCCCGACCTCGCCCTCGTGAAGTACAAGAAGCTCGTGGGCGGCGGGACGATCAAGATCGTCAACAACACCGTCCCGCACGCGCTCCAGCGCCTCGGCTACTCGGCGGCCCAGGTCAACGAGATCGTCGGCTGGATCGACGAGAAGGGGACGATCGAGGGGGCGCCGCACCTCGAGGCGAGGCACCTCCCGGTCTTCGACTGCGCCTTCAAGGCGGTCGGCGGGACGCGTTCCATCGACGCGATGGGGCACGTGCGGATGATGGCGGCCGTCCAGCCGTTCCTCTCCGGGGCGATCTCGAAGACGGTCAACCTCCCGCCCGACGCGTCCGTCGAGGACATCTCGAACGTCTACCTCGAAGGGTGGAAGCTCGGCCTGAAGGCGATCGCCGTCTACCGCGACGGCTGCAAGCGGACGCAGCCCCTGAACACGGCCGCGAGCCGGACGGACGACGCCGTGAAGGGGACGAAGGGGGTCTCGACCTCCCCGTCCGCCCCGGCCGCGGCGCCGGCCGCGGGGCCGCGCCGCAGGAAGCTCCCCGACGAGCGCCGGGCGCTCACGCACAAGTTCTCCGTCGGCGGCCACGAAGGGTACATCACCGTCGGCCTCTACGACGACGGCCAGCCGGGCGAGATCTTCCTGACGATGGCGAAGGAGGGCTCGACCATCTCGGGCCTGATGGACGCCTTCGCGACGGCGATCTCGCTGACGCTCCAGTACGGCGTGCCGCTCGAGGCGCTGGTCGAGAAGTTCAGCCACATGCGCTTCGAGCCCGCCGGCTACACGAAGAACCCCGAGATCCCGATCGCCAAGAGCCTCGTCGACTACATCTTCCGCTACCTCGCCTCGCGCTTCCT
>CAZNSS010000358.1:0-4754 GCA_964575465.1 uncultured Holophagales bacterium
CCACGCTCCGCCATCACCGCCGCCCCGATCTGGCAGAGGCCGACGCCGTGCCCCCACCCGGCGCCCGTCAGGACGAAGTGACCCGAAGCGTCGCGGTCGACGACGAACGCCGAGCTGTAGAGGTGGGAACGGGAAAGAGCGCGGCGGATCTCGAGCTCCTTGCCGACGACGAGCGTTCCCCGCTCGCCGACGATCCGGAGGCGCCAGATTCGCCCCGAGGGGCCGCGCTCGAGCGGCTCGAGCGCGACGACCGGCCCGAGGTCGACGCCGAGGCGCGCGGCGACGAGCTCTCCCAGCTCCTCCGGCCCGTACGCGACCTTCCAGCGGAAGAAGTCGCGCGTCTCCTGGTCGAAGCCGGGGAGGATGCGCCCGAGCAGCCCGGCGTCCCTCGTGTTGCAGAACGCGGCGGGCTTCGACCGGATGAACGCCTCGAGGTCGGACGGGGCGGGTTCCGTCAGGCCGTCGGGGAAGGAGACGAGGTACGGAATCTCCTGGTCGTCCCAGGCGGTCGCGTAGCGTTCCGTGAGACCGCCGCAGCACTTCGAGAAGCGGGCGTCGCAGATCGCGCCGCCGAAGACGAGCATCTCTCCGTCGGTGGCGCGGACGGCCTCGTCGACGGAGCTCGAGACGGCCTTCGTGATCCCCTGGTAGCGCTGGCAGTGGTCGTCGGCGCAGACCTCGAAGTCGGGGTGCGCCTCCCGGCCGTACCAGCGGCGGATCTCGCCCCCGGGCGCCTCACGGGGTGACGCGACGCCGAGCGCCGCCGGCCCCTTCAGCCAGCTGCGGGAGATGACGGCGTGCGCCTTCAGGAGCTCCAGCGGGCAGGTGGCGCTCATCTCCGACGAGATGACGCTCGCGACGTAGGCCTCGAGGGAGAGGTCGTTGACGACCGTCAGCCCCGCGGGCCGCCGGAGGAGGCGGAGAGAGCCGCGGAAGACCTGGCGCTCCTTCCGCTCCCAGTGGAAGCCGATGCCGATCGTGACGTCGTCGAGAGCGAAGGCGCACGTCTCCGGATCGGCGGGGACGAGCGTCGTCGCGTCGGCGAGCCGGTGCCGGCCCGGGCCGAGCGGCCGGCGGTCCTCGTTCGTGTACGTGCCGAGGAGCTCGACCTCGACCGCACCGAGCCCTTCCATCAGGCCGACCGAGACGTCCATCGCCCGTTCCCCTTTCGCCGGCCGGCCCCGAGCGCCCCTGGGGCGCCGGCTCGCTCCGGTACGCGATCGTAGTCCGCGGTGCGGCTACCGCCGCGCGCCACGTGTCCCCGCCGCGCCCTGGAGACTAGAATCGTCGGGTACCGCTCGTGGCCGCCCCACGCCGTGGTGGGACCGGATTCGGGGCCGAGGCCGGTGTCGGGACCGAGAACGGAGGGCGGCGACTCGTTGACGACCCAGACGCGACACACCGGTCGGGAGGAACCCCGGGAGCCGGTCTCCGGGCCCGGGTTCGGACGCCGTTCCCGTTGGACAGAGCGTCTCCTCGTCGCGGGCGCGGCAGGCTTCCTCCTCGCGTTCGTCTGGGCCGTACTCCGGATCGCCGGACGCCCGGTCGCCCGTGAGGGGACGACGGAGCCGGTGCTGCTCACGACGCTCGACGGGTCGATCGTCTCCCCGTCGATCTCTCCCGACGGACGCCAGGTCGCCTTCTCCTGGGGCGGCGAGGCGCGCGAGAACGACGACGTCTGGGTGATGCCCGTCGGGAAGGGCGCGCTCGTCCGAAGGACGACGGACCCGGCCGCGGACGTCTCGCCGGCCTTCTCTCCCGACGGGCGCTCGATCGCGTTCCTGCGCCGCACAGGTCGCGACCGGACCCTCGTCGTCGTCGTGCCGGTCGCGGGCGGACCGGAGCGCGTCGTGGCGCAGCGGGGGCTCGTCCGCGAGGGGCTGGCGTGGTCCGCCGACGGACGGGCGCTCCTGCTCGCCGAACGCGAGTCCGTCAACCTCGCCTCGCAGCTCTTTCGAATGTCGCTCGAGACGGGCGAACGGAGCGTGCTGACCCGGCCGCCCCCGGTGTACGGCGGCGGGGACGCCGTGCCGTCGCTCTCGCCCGATGGCCGGACGCTCGCCTTCTCGCGTCGCGTCTCCGCGACGAGCGGCGAGCTCTGGCTCCTCCCCGTCACGGCCGCCCTCGGAACGGGGGGCGAGCCCGTTCCGCTGACGGCGGCGAGGTGGGACGTCGGCGGGAACGCGTGGACGCCCGACGGGCGACGGATCGTCCTGGCCGTCGGGAGGGGCTTCGGCGGTTCGGGCTCGGGCTCGGGCCTCGGCACCGTTGCGGCGTCCATCCCGCCGGGGAAGGCCCTGCCGATCGCCGGGAGCGACGGCGGCAGCTCGCCGACGTGCTCGCGGGACGGTCGGCTCGTCTTCGTACGCTCGAAGCGGGACGAGAACGTCTGGCGGCTCCCGCTCGCGGGCGGCCGCCCGCAGGGCGCGGCACCGTTCCTGACGTCCCCCGCCAAGGACGCGGAGCCCCGCTTCTCTCCCGACGGAAAGCAGGTCGCGTTCTGCTCCGATCGATCCGGCTCGAGCCAGGTCTGGACCTGCGACGCGAACGGCGCGCAGGCCGTCCAGCGCACGCTCATCCAGGCCGGGATCACGTCGGGCGCGCGCTTCTCGCCCGATGGCCGGCGGCTCGTCTTCATCTCGGACCTGTACGGAGACATGGAGCTCTTCTTGGTGGACGCGGCCGGGGGCGACCCGGTCCGCCTCACGACCTCGCCGTACCACGAGACCGCGCCGAGCTGGTCGAGGGACGGAAAGTGGGTCTATTTCGCGTCGAACCGGGAAGACGGCTTCCAGGTCTGGAAGATGCGACCCGAGGCCGGCGCCCCCGCCGTCCGCGTCACCCGCGGCGGAGGCTATGCCGCCCTCGAGTCGGCCGACGGAAGGACGCTCTACTTCGCGAGGGGAGCGGCCGGCTGGAGCGTCTGGAAGGTGCCCGTCGAAGGCGGGGAGGAGACGCTCGTCCTCCCCGAGATCCCGAACTGGGGCGCCTTCGACGTCACGCGGACGGCGCTCTACTACGTCCGGACCGTCGACCGGAAGCACCAGCTCCGTCGCATCCGATTCGCCGACGGCGCCGACGAGCTCCTCCTCGCGCTCGAGAGGCCCTACGACTTCGGCGTCTCGGCGGCCCCGGACGACAGTGCGGTTCTCTTCTCCCAGCGCGACGTCGACTCGAGCGACCTGATGCTCGTCGAAGGCCTCCGGTAGCCCCGCGTCAGGAAGTGCCGAGGCGCTCGACGACCTCGCGAAACTCCTCGGCCCCGAGGGTCACTTCGCGGTAGACGGCCGCGACGTCGTCTCCCGTGAGGCGCTCGAAGTCCCGCGGGAAGGGAGCGACGAGGATCCCCGACAGGTCGAGCGACGCCGGGCTGACCTTCAGCTCGCCGGTGTGAAATGCCTCGGGCCGGTGCCTGCTCCGCGGGTAGAGGACGAGCGCGAAGCCGCCGCCTTCGTGCCAGGCCGCGACGTTGCACCAGGGCTCGGGCGCCCGCCCCGTCACCGCCGAGAGCTGCGCCAGAGCCCGCTCCGTCTCGTCGAGGACACGCGCCCTCTCGCCGCGGAAGAGGAGCGCCCGCATCCCGTAGGCCTCGAGCGCCGGCCCCGGCTTCCCCGCCGCCTCGCGGACGACGGGAAGACCCGACCGCGAGCCCGCCTGCAGGTGGAGGTGGTCGGGCGCCGACGCGCCGCACTGGGGCCCGTTGTAGACGGTGAAGAAGCCGGGGAGCTCCGCCGCGAGATCGAGCATCGCGCCGACCCGGCCGTGGATCTCCTGTGGACGGTGCTCCGCGTGGACGACCGTCAGGTGGCGCTCGACGATCGGGAACGGGTTGCAGAGGAGGGTGAATCCGTCCTCCCACTCGAGCCCCTTCTGCTCCGGCGGGCGGTTCGCGGAGCAGAGGAAGCAGGGGCGCTTCGCGATCGACTCCCGGTCGACCGCCGCCGTCGTGCTCGCCACGCGGTGCGGGATGTGCCGCAGGAGGACCTCGGTGCCGTCGGCGACGACCGGACGCGTGAGGGCGCCGGCAAGACCGTCGAGCCCCTTCCGGAGGAGGGGCCACGCTTCGGCCTGCTGCCGGAAGAGCTCCTCGACGCCGGCCTCGAGAGGAGCGGTCAGGTGCCTGCTCCCGCGGCTCTCCTCCGCGCGGCGATCTCCACGCTCCGGAGCCAGTCCTTGTAGGCGTCGTAGCGGTTCTGCGTCTCGGGCGGGAGGGCGCTGTCGGTGTTTCCCTCCCACCGCCGGCAGAGGTAGACCGACTCGTAGATGCGGCCGATCTCGTACTCGCGGCTGATCCGGAGGCAGACGGCGTAGTCCTCGCCGTAGCTGACGTTCGGGAAGCCGACCTTCCGGAGGACGGAGACGTCGAAGGCGCGCGGCGCGCCGAACCCGTTGACGCGGAGGGCGTTGTTCCGCCCGTTCTCGCGCGTCCACTCGCGGTGGTCGATCAGTCCGGGCGGGATCTCGTTCAGCGCGAAGTCGACCATGGTGTACGACGCGACGACCATCGCGTAGGGGCCACGCTCGAGCTCCGCGACGATGCGGGCGAGGACGTTCTCGTCGAGGTAGAGGTCGTCCGAGTCGAGCTGGACGGCGTAGCGGCCGCAGCGCGGGTGGAAGACCGCCACGTCCCAGCAGCCGCCGATGCCGAGGTCGCGCCGCTCGGGGACGACGTGGACGAGGCGGGGGTCGCGGATGCCGCGGAGCATCTCGGTCGTCCCGTCGGTCGAGTGGTTGTCGACGACGACGACGTTGAA
>CAZNSS010000359.1:0-4744 GCA_964575465.1 uncultured Holophagales bacterium
TAAGCGCGGCAGATTTACAGTCTGCTGCCATTAACCACTCGGCCACCTACCCACGATTCCTTCCGTCTCTTCGTCTCTCCCTCCCACGAGCCCCCCCGGGAACCGCTTCCCGGGTCGACCGTGGAGCTGGCGATGGGACTTGAACCCGCAACCTGCTGATTACAAATCAGCTGCTCTGCCAGTTGAGCTACGCCAGCCCATCGCGCCCGAGGCCTCCGGCGGGCCACCCTGCCGAAGCCGGGCGGCGCGAACCGTGGTGTATATCAGCGCCCGGGCGCCCCGTCAAGCGATTCCCGTGCCGGAAACGCTCCTTCCGCACCCGGTGGCGACCCCTCGGCACCGACACCACATTCTGAAGAGCTTCTCCGGAGGGTGCCATGCGGTTTCGCCTCGTCCTCACGACCGGGGTCGTGGCCGTTCTGGGGAGTCCGCCCCTCGCCGCGGCCGACCTCGAGGTCCCCGTCGTCCTCGACGTCCGGTCCGGGACGGCGCATTACACCACGGAGCTGACCCTGACGAACCGGGCCGCCTCGCCCGTCGACCTCACCCTTTACTACCGGGGCTCTCTGGGATCGGCGGCCGGCGCCGTCTCGGAGAGCCTGCCCGCGGGGACACAGCGGACGTTTCCCGACGTCATCCGGTTCCTCGCCGACCGCGGGGTGGCCTTTCCGGGCCTGACCGAGGGGTCTCCCCAGGCCGGGACCCTTCGGATCACCTTCGCCGACACCGCTGCCGCCACCCTGTCTGCCGTGGCCAGGACGACGAGTCCCACGGACCCGCCCCACCCGGCCGGCGCCTCCGGCCTGGCGTACCTCGCCGCTCCGTCCTCGGCCTCGTTTTCCGGACGGGCGGTGGTCCAAGGGCTTCGAGCGACCGGATCCGACCGCTCGAACCTCGCCGTCTTCAACCCCGCGGCTGCCGCCGTGACCGTCAGGGTCGTCTCGGTGAGCGGGGCCGGCGACGGCACGGAGGTCGTTTCCGCCGACGCCCTGAGACTCGAGCCGGGAGAGTGGCGGCAGATCGACGGGATCCTCGCGAGGGCCGGAATCACGCAGGGGTGGGCGGTCGTCGAACGGACCGACGGCGGGGTCTTCGGCGCCTACGGCGTCGTCAACGACGGTGGCACGAACGACGGCTCGTTCCTCCCCGCCGCGCCCGACTCGACGACGTCGGTCGTCACCGTGCCGGCGCTCGTCGAGACCCCCGCCTTCCGGACCGAGCTCGTCCTCGCGAACCGCGGGACGGCCCCGGCGACTCTGTCCCTGGACTATCGCGAGTCGCTCTCCCCGGCGTTCGGCGCCGGCGGGACCGCGACCGTCGCGCTCGGCCCGCGCGAGCAGCGGATCGTCCCCGAGGCGCTCGGCTGGCTGCGGACCCTTGGGGTGCCGGCGGGCTTCGCCGGCGAGGCGTCGTACGCGGGACGCCTCCGGGTCTCGGCTCCGGGGGGTGCCGCGATACACGCCGGCGCACGGGTCTCTTCCCTCTCGCCGGGCGGCGGCGCCTACGGCGTCTTCCTCCCCGGCGTTCCGGCGGGCGACGAGGCGACGGAGGAGGGCTTCGTCACGGGGCTCCGGGCCGACGGGGACGTCCGGTCCAACGTGGCGTTCGTCCACGCGGGAGCCGACGGTTCCGGACCCGTCACGCTCGAGCTCCAGCTCTACGACGGCGAGTCCGGCGGGAGGCCCGTGGGCTCGTCCACGACGGTCCGGATGGAGGAGGGCTCGTGGACGCAGATCGGCGACCCGCTCCGGGCGCTCGGCGTGAAGAGCGGCTGGGCGCGCATCCGGAGGACGGCGGGGACGGCCCCCTGGTTCGCCTACGGCGTCCTGAACGACGGGGCGCAGCCCGGACAGAGGACGGGGGACGGCGCGTACGTGCCCGCCCTCCGCCCGGCGTCGGTACCGACCGCGAGGATCGCGCCGGCCGACTTCGAGTACCTGGGCGCCTTCCGCCTTCCCGACGGCGGCGAGCGGCCCCTGACGTTCGAGTACGGCGGGAACGCCATGACGTTTCGGCCGGGCGGCGACCCGGCCGGGGCCGCGGACGGCTTCGCCGGCTCGCTTTTCGTCACGGGACACGACCGGATGCCGTACGGCGACCTCCCGGACGGGAGCCGCGTCGCGGAGATCACGATCCCGGCGCCGGTCGTTACGCGGGACGTCGAGACGCTCCCCTTCGCCCGCCTCCTCCAGCCGCTCACGGACGTCACCGGAGGGCTCTTCACAGGGATCGACGAGATCCCCCGGATCGGGATGCAGTACCTCGAACGGCCCGAGACCGGCCCCCGCATCCACCTGGCCTGGGGAGAGCACCTCCCCCCGCCCCCCGACCGCCCGACGCACGCATGGTTCGAGCCCGATCTCTCGGCTCCTCGGCCTAAGGGCGCCTGGTTCCTCGGGGGCCTCTCCCCCTACGCCGTGAACGGCTACATGCTGGAGATCCCTCTGGACTGGGCGGTTGCGCACGTCTCGGGCCGCGTCCTCGGGACCGGCCGCTACCGCGACGGCGGACTCGCCGGGATGGGCCCCGCGCTCTACGCCTATCGTCCCTGGGCGGACCTCTGGGGGACCGCACCGCCCGCCGGCGCCACGCTCCCGGCGACGACGCTCCTCCAGTACCGGTCGGCCCTCGACACCGAGGAGATCACGCACTGCCTCGCGGGGACGCAGCACGCCGACGCCTGGGAGGGGGCGGCGTGGCTGACGACCGCCTCGGGGAAGTCGGCCGTCCTCTTCGCCGGCACGAAGGGGATCGGAGACCGCTTCTGGTACGGCTTCCTGGACCCGGCCGGGCCCGACCGGCCGTGCGTGGCCGGGGACTTCGTGAACGAGTACACGACCTGCCGGAAGGCGGACGGCACGCCCTGCCCACCCGAGGAGCTCGTCGAGTGCGCGGGGCACACGTCGAGCCGTGGGTGGTGGAGCAGCCGGTTCGCCGGCCGGCTCATCCTCTACGACCCCGACGACCTCGCCCGCGTCGCGGCCGGGACGATGGAGCCGTGGGCACCGCAGCCCTATGCGTTCCTCGACGTCGAGCCCTGGCTCTTCCTCAACCCGTCGCGGGTCGACGTCGAGGAGGTCGGGCCCGGCGTCCAACAGCGGTTCCGCCTCGGCGACGTCACCTTCGACCGGAGTTCAGGCCTCCTCTACCTCCTCGAGCTCTACGCCGACGGGGCGAAACCCGTGGTCCACGTCTTCAGGGTCCGCTGAGGCTCAGGCCGGGGTGTTGCCGCGGCGCTGGCGGAGGGCCTCGAAGAGGAGGACCGCGGCGGAGACGCCGACGTTCATCGACCCGGCCCCTTCGGCCATCGGGATCGACACGAGGCGGTCGCACGTCTCGCGCGTCAGACGGCGAAGGCCCGGCCCCTCGGCCCCGAGGCAGAGGATGACGTCTCCCGTAAGGTCGATGTCCCACATCGTCTCGCCTTCCGGCGATGCGCCGTAGACCCAGAAGCGGTCCTTCTTGGCGTCCCCGAGGAAGCGGGCGGCGTTCCCGACGCGGGCGACCTTCACCCGCTCGAGCGCGCCGGCGCTCGCCTTCGAGACCGATTCGTTGAGGCCCGCCGAGTGGCGCTCCGGGAGGACGACGGAGACCCCGGCCGCAGCCGCCGTCCGGAGGATCGACCCGAGGTTCCCCGGGTCGGTCACCTCGTCGAGAAAGAGGACGAGGCGGCTCCCCGGCTCGCCGCCGAGCGCCTCCTCGACCGGGTCGTACTCGCGCGTCGCCACCCGGGCCGCGACGCCGTTGTGGGCCTTCCCCGCCGTCCGGTCGAGCTCCTCCCGGGGGACGTGGCGGACCGGGATCCCCTTCTCCCGTGCCGCCCGCTCGAGCTCCCGGGCTCGCGCGTCCCTCCGCCCCTCCTGGAGGAGAAGCGCCTCGACCGCCTCGGGCCGCTCCGCGAGCGCCGCGGCGACCGGATGGAAGCCGGCGACGATCACGGGACCTCGACGAGGACGACGGCCGAGGCGAAGACCCCTTCGCCTCGCCCGAACCCCGTCATGCCGTTGCCGCTCGACGCTTTCACGGAGACGCGCTCCACGGGAATGCCGAGGAGCCCGGCGACGACGGCCCGCATCGCGTCGCGGTGCGGCGCGACCCGGGGCCGCTCGGCGATGAGCGTGACGTCGACGTTCAGGACCGCCGGGTTGCCCGCTCTCGCGAGAGCCTCCGTGACGAAGCGCGAGGAGGGGGCGTCCTTCCACTCCGGGGCGGACGTCCCGAAGACGCTCCCGAGGTCCCCCGCCGCCGCGGTGCCGAGGAGAGCGTCGGCGAGGGCGTGGAGGACGACGTCGCCGTCGGAGTGCCCGTCCGGGCCGCAGTCGGAGGCGATCTCGACGCCGCCGAGCACGCACCGGCGCCCCGCGACGAGCGGGTGGGCATCGAGCCCCTGCCCGATGCGGAGGCTCACGGCCTCACCGCCGCGAGCCACGCCTCGGCTCGCGCGAGGTCCTCGGGGAAGGTGATCTTCACGTTCCACCGCGAGGTGGCGACCGTCCGCACCGGGACCCCGCACCGCTCGAGGAGCTCGACGTCGTCGGTCGCGTCCTCGAGGCCGGCCTCGACCGCCTCGCGAAGGAGACCCGCCCGCATGACCTGCGGCGTCGCGGCGGCGAAGAGGTCGTGCCGCGGGACGGTCTCGACGACGATTCCGTCGCGGACCCGCTTCACCGTGTCGGTCACCGGGCTCCCGGCGAGGGCGGCCCCGTGCTCGGCCGCGGCCGCGACGACGGCCGCGACGTCGGCC
>CAZNSS010000360.1:0-4738 GCA_964575465.1 uncultured Holophagales bacterium
AAGGCCGGAGGCGCCGGGCGCGGTGCCGGAGCCGGCGGGGGTGGTACGGGAGCCGCGACGGGCGCGGGGGGAGGGGCGACGGGAGAGGGAGTCGGGACCGTTTTCACCGGGATTCCCATCCCCTGCACGTCGAGGAGCGCCGTCCCCTCCGGGTCGTAGACGCCCTGGATCTCGAAGAGCGACTTCCCGAGCCGGATCTGATCCCCTGGCTTGAGGCGCACCTCCGTGACCCTCTGGCCGTTCACCCAGCTTCCGTTCGCGCTGTTGTTGTCGACGAGGAGGTGCCCCTCGGCTTCCTCCACGATCCGGGCGTGGTGCCGCGAGACCGCGTGGTCCTCGAGGACGAGGGTGTTCTCCTTGCCGCGGCCGATCAGGACCTCTTTCCCGGCCAGGGGAATGGTCTGGTCCTTCAGGGCGGGGTCCGGCGATTCCAGGACTTTCAGAAAAGCCATCGATTTCGCCTCGCTGAGGTTCTCGAGATTTTCCGGGATGATGGACCAGATCCGCGCAAAGCGGAAGGACGCACGAAGAGCGCGCGCCCCTTTCGTGACGGCCGTTACGCGCCCTTCGCGGATCGGGTCGTGCTGCGGATCGCCGAGACGATCCACCGGAGGCCGCGACGCGCGTCCGGACCGGCGGACGAGAGGGCGTCCTTGCTGAGCGGCTCCCCGGAACTTCCGCCGACGGCCACCGGACAAGCCCCTCCGGCGCGACGCCAGGCCCCATCAGACGGCGCAGGGTTTCACCGGGTCGTCGTCGCTCGGCCAGGCCGGTCCGACGGTATTCCCGACACTCTCGCCCCCTGCGAATTTCTCAACGTGGAGATTCCCTGCGAAATGCGGTCCCAGGCGGGAGATTCACCAACATCAACGATGAAATTCTCCACGAAACCTCGATTCCTCGTCGCACCCCCCTCCGCTTCGGCCAAGTCTTTCAAAAGAGACGATTTACGAAGTCTGACCGAAAACGACGCTGCTGAATTTTTCCACACTCCGGACTCTCTCTCGTGGACCATGCCCCCGTAAACTCATTCAGTCTAATGAGATAGGAAATCTTCAACACTTTGGCCCCCACCTTGCGAGATTCTGCACGGGGCGGACCTGAAGTCCGCCCGGGGGGTACGGAAGCTCATGTTGAAGCCGCAAACGAAGGGACTGCTCCTGGACACGACGCGCTGCATCGGCTGTGGTGCGTGCGCGCTCGCGTGCAAGGAACGCAACAAGCTCCCGAAGACCTCGGACGACGTCCTGAAGGACCACCTCTCCGACAGGACGTACTCGACCGTGAACCAGGTCGGATCGCGCTACGTCCGCCGGATGTGCATGCACTGCGTCACGCCTTCGTGCGCGTCGGCCTGCCCGGTCGCCGCGCTCGAGAAGACGGCGGCAGGGCCCGTCATCTACCACGAGTCGAAGTGCATGGGCTGCCGCTACTGCATGATCGCCTGCCCCTTCGGGATCCCGAAGTACGAGTGGGAAAAGAAGGCGCCGCTCGTGAGGAAGTGCGACCTCTGCGCCGACCGGCTCGAGAAGGGGCTGAAGACGGGCTGTGCCACGGCCTGCCCCACCGGCGCGACGACCTTCGGCGACAGGGACGCCCTCGTCGCCGAGGCGAAGGAGCGCTTCCGCGCGAACCCGGGCCGCTACAACGAGCATGTCTACGGCATCGAGGAGGTCGGCGGGACGTCTGTCCTGATCATCTCCGACGGCAAGGCCGAGGAGCTCGGCTACCCGGCCGGCCTCGACGGCACGGCGCCGGCGTTCCTGACCTGGCGCGTCCTGAACATCATTCCCGACATCGTCATGACCAGCGCCGTCCTCCTCGGCGGCATCTACTGGATCCGCAACCGCCGCGACGAGGTCGAGGCGGCCGAGGGTTCGCACCACGAGTCGCCGAAGGAGCACTGAAGGTGAACGCCATGCCCAAGTTCGAGGTGCCCCGCTTCACGTTCTGGCGCGGAGTCCTCCTCGTCATCCTGGCCCTCGGGACCTACGCCACCGTCGTCCGCGTCTTCCAGGGCCTCGCCGGCTCCACGAACCTCTCCGACTCGTTCCCCTGGGGCCTCTGGATCGGCTTCGACATCCTCTGCGGCGTCGCCCTCGCCGCCGGCGGCTTCACGATCAGCGCGACGGTCTACATCTTCAACCTCGAGAAGTTCCGGCCGATCGTTCGGCCCGCCATCCTGACGGCGTTCCTCGGGTACGTCCTCGTCATCGTCGCGCTGCTGTACGACCTCGGGCGCCCCTGGAACGTCTGGCACCCCCTCGTCATGTGGAACCCGCACTCGGTCATGTTCGAGGTCGGCTGGTGCGTGACCCTCTACACGACCGTCCTCGCCCTCGAGTTCAGCCCCGTCGTCCTCGAGCGCTTCAAGATGACGAAGACGCTGCACGTCCTTCACGTCATCATGCCGATCCTCGTCGTCCTCGGCGTCCTCCTCTCGACGCTCCACCAGTCCTCGCTCGGTTCCTTCTACCTGATCGTCCCGACGAAGCTCCACGCGCTCTGGTATTCGCCGCTCATCCCGCTCTACTTCTTCCTCACCGCGCTCACGCTCGGCTGCGCGATGACGATCGTCGAGTCGTTCCTCTCGCACCGCGCCTTCGGCAAGCAGCTCGAGATGGAGCTCCTCGTCCCGCTCGGGCGGGTGGCGCTCCTCATCCTCGCCCTGACGTCGGTCATCCGCTTCGCGGACTTCCGGCACCGCGGCATCCTCGGCCTCCCCTTCCAGCCGACCTACGAGTCGCGGCTCTGGCTCGCCGAGATGCTCATCGGAGTCCTGGCTCCCGGCATCCTCCTCGCCCTCCCGAAGGTCCGCAAGCACACGACGGGCCTCTTCCTCGCGGCCCTGCTCATCGTGATGGGCGTCGTCATGAACCGGCTGAACGTCTCGATTACGGGCATGGAGCGCTCCTCGGGCCAGATCTACGTCCCCGCTCTCACCGAGGTCTTCATCACGCTCTCCGTCGTCGGCGTCGGCTTCCTCGTCTTCGCGCTCGCCGTGAGGTTCCTCCCGGTCTTCCCCGAGCACGAAATGAAGGAAGCCCGGCCGATCGTCGTCCCCGAGGGCGGAAACGTCTCCGGGCAGCCGATCCGGTCGCTCCCCGTCGCGGCGCTCGTCGTCGTCGCCCTCGCGTTCTTCGGGGCCGTCGCCCTCGGCGCGGACGGCGTGAGCCGGCGCGAGGTCGCCCCCGGACCGCCCGCCCCCACCGCAGCCAAGCCGGAGATGGCCGCCGCCCTCGCCACCTTCCAGCCGAAGGACGTCGTCTTCCCGCAGGCGCCCGACAGCCCCGGCAAGGTGATCTTCCCGCACGCCAGACACGTCGACGCCACGGCCCCCGACTGCATCGCCTGCCACGCCGAGGGGACCTCCTTCCTCGGCCGGACCCAGGCCGCTCCCGCCGGTCAGATGCACGACGCGAAGCACTGCGGCGGCTGCCACGACGGGACCTCGGCCTTCGCCATCGACGCCGACTGCTCTCCCTGCCACAAGGCCGAGTAGCGGACGGAAGGCGGAGAGGGCGGCGATGCAACGGCTCAGGACCAACTCCCTCGCGGTACGGCTGACGGGAACGCTCGTCGCCGCCCTCGCCGTCCTCCTCTTCTTCTCCTGGACCGTGGCCCTCTCGCTCCAGAAGCGGTTCGCCGAGACGACCGCCCGCTACAGCGCCCTCGCGCTCTCGGAGACGCTCACGGGCGGCCTGCACGGCATGATGCTGGCGAACGATCGGGCCGGACTCGACAGCTCGGTCCGCGCCATCGCCGAGCGCTCCCCGAACATCCGCGTCCGGGTCTTCAACAAGGAAGGGACGATCGTCTACTCCTCCATCCCGTCCGAGGCCGGGCAGCGGGTCGATACGACGTCCGAGGCCTGCTTCAAGTGCCACGCCGCCGGCCAGCCCATCGAGAAGCTCCCGCCCGGAGACCGGACGCGCACCTTCACGCTCGACGGCATCCCCGCCCTCGGCGTCATCCGCCCCATCGAGAACGAGCCGTCCTGCTCGACGGCCGCGTGCCACGCCCACTCCCCTGCCAAGCGCCTCCTCGGCGTCGTCGACGTCTCGATCCAGCTCGTCCGCCAGGAGGCCGTCCGCCGCCAGACGACGGCGCTGATGGCCGCCACGGGCCTCGCGACTCTCCTCCTCGTCGCCGTCGTCGTCATCCTCGTCGTGAGGCGCAACGTCCACCGGCCGGTCCGGAGCCTCGCCGAGACGCTCGGTGCCCTCGGCGGCGGCGACTACTCGGCCCGTTACGAGGACGAGTCGATCGCCGAGTTCTCCTTCCTCGGCCACCACGTGAACCGGATGGCAGGCGACCTGCAGAAGGCGAACGCCGAGCTCGTCGACTGGGCCCAGACGCTCGAGCGAAGGGTCGAGGAAAAGACCGGCGAGCTGAAGACGGCTCAGGCCCAGATGATCCGGGTCGAGCGGATGGCCTCCCTCGGCAAGCTCGCGGCCGTCGTCGCCCACGAGATCAACAACCCCCTCGCGAGCGTCGTCACCTACTCGAGGCTCCTCCTGCGTCGCGTCGCGAAAGCCGGCGGAGCGAAGCCGGGCGACGACACCGAGAAGATCCTCGAGGCGATCGCCTCCGAGTCGTCCCGCTGCGGCGAGATCGTCTCGAACCTCCTTCTCTTCGCGCGCCGCACCGGCTCGCGGATGGAGCCGACCGACGTCAACAAGCTCGTCGACCGCTCCCTCTTCCTCCTCAAGCACAAGATGGACCTCGCCCAGGTCCG
>CAZNSS010000361.1:0-4714 GCA_964575465.1 uncultured Holophagales bacterium
CGCGCCGCCGTCGCGGCCGTCCTCGCACTCCCCGTCCTCGCGCTCGTCGCGGCGACCGCGCTCCGGGCCGCCGCGCCGGAAAAGCCGCGCCCCGCGATCCCGGGCAAGTTCGTCTGGTTCGACCTCCTCGCGACCGACTCCGCGGCCGCCGAGAAGTTCTACGGCGGGCTCTTCGGGTGGACGTTCGAGGCCCAGAAGGGCAGGGAGAACCCGTACAAGGCGGCCCGCCTCGCAGGGGTCCCGGTCGGCGGCATCATCGACGTCTCCGCCCGTAAGGCCGAGGTCCCGGCCTCGACGTGGCTGAGCTACGTCTCCGTACCCGACGTCGACAAGGCGACCGCGGAGTTCCGTCGCCGCAACGGCAAGGTCCTCCGCGGCCCCGCCGAGGTCGGCTCCTACGGCCGGGCGGCCGTCGTCGTCGACCCGCAGGGCGCGCTCCTCGGCCTCGCGCGGATCGCGAGGGGCGACCCGCCGGACGGCGCGCAGGTCCCGGAGGGATCGTTCCTCTGGATGGAGTACGTGGCGGAGGACGCGCCCGCGGCGATCGCCTTCTACACCGACGCCCTCGGCTTCGCCGCGGAGCGGATCGACGGTGGGGCGAACGTCGAGTACTTCGCCCTGAAATCCGGAAACGTCGCCCGCGCGGGCCTCTATGCCCGTCCCTGGAAGGAGGTCCGGTCGAACTGGCTCCCCTACGTCCGCGTGGCCGACGCGGCGGCCGCCGCGAAGAAGGCCGAGGCGCTCGGCGGCCGGGTGGTCCTCGCGCCGAAGCCGGACGTGCGGAACGGGACCCTCGCCATCGTGACCGACCCGAACGGGGCGGCGATCGCGCTCCAGCAGTGGCCCATCGAAGGCCCTGCGAAGTGAGCACGGGGAGAGCAGAAATGAGAAAGAAGACCATCCGCACCGTCGCCATCCTGGCGATCGTCGTCCTCGGGCTCGTCCTGCCCGCCTGCGAGACGTCCGAGGGCGGCTACACCACCACCTACGTCGGCGTCGGCTACGGCGTATACGGCGGCTACTACGGCCCGGGCTGGAGCGGCTGCTGCTACGGAGGGGGCGGGTACGGGGGCGTCGTCGTCGGCCCGCCCATCGGGGCCGTCGGTCCGCGCCCCGTGCACTACTGAGCGTCCCGACTCCGGTCCCCGCCGGGAAGGCCCCCGGCGGGGACCGCGAGGTCTACTTCACTTCTTCGCGGGCGCCTTCTCGACGGAGAACATGAGGGATTCGGTATAGGTGATCTCGACGAGGTCGCCGACATTGACCCCCTCGAGGTTCGCGGGGTTGTTCACCGCCACGGTCTTCACCTCGCCCCCCGGCGTCTTGAACGTGACGGACGGGACCTTCGGGTTGATGGCGGTCACGGTGACCGTCTTCGTCGTCACCGTCCGCCTGACTCCCGACGGTTTCTCTCCCGCCTTGCCCTGCTCGACGTTCGTGACGGCGCCGCCCGGCGCCCCCGGTCCGGGCTTCTTCACCTCGTAGGCCACCGACTGCGTCAGGGTCGCGAGGACGACGTCGCCCGGCTTCACCTTCTCGAGGTCCTTCAGCGCCGGATCGACGGCGATCGAAAAGGACTTTCCCGTCTCGTCCTTCAGCTCGACCGTGCGGGTCGCGAGCTCGACCTTCACGACCGTGGCCTTGATCATCGTGTACTCGGCGGCGGCGACGCCGCCCTTCGCCGGGGCCTTCTGGGCGGAGGCGGGAGAGGCGAGGGCCAGCGCGAACAAGAGACAGGAGGGAACGAGGAGGAGCTTCTTCACGGCTTGACGTCCTTTCCGGCGGGTGAGGGCTTCGCGGGCGGGACGAGCTCGACCCGGTCCGCGACCTTCCCCTTCTGGGCGGCGAGCACGCGGACGCGGACGAGCTGGCCCGGCTTCAGGTCCGCACCGACCATCGCGCCCTCCGCGAGCGTGTAGGTGTTCTCCTGGCCCGTCTTCTGGAGCTTGATCGTGACCGACTTCCCGGCCTCGAGCGCCACCAGCGAGCCCCGGACCGTGACGTAGTTGGCTCCGGTCGTCATCGCCTTTCCCGTCGGGGCGGGACCGATCGGAATGGCCTGGGCCGGTGGCGGGGCGGCCGCCGGCGCCCCCGGCGCCCCGGGAGCGGGAGCTGGCTTGGCGCCCGCCTGCGGCGCGGCCTGGGGCGGTGTCGCGCTCGGGTCGTAGCGCTTCGTGATGGCGTAACCCTCGGAGTCCGTCGGCAGGCCGCCCTCGGGCTTGACCGTCCCTTCCCTGTTCGGCTGCCCCGGGAGGGACGGCGCGGTCACGTGCTGCGAAGCCGACTGCGGCGTGGCGGCGGGAGTCGGCGGGACCTCGTCAACGGCCAGTCCGGCCGCTGAGAAGACGAGACTGAAGAACGCGGCGGCAGATCGGGCTGCTTTCATGCCAGCAGTCTATCCGGCGAGGACCGCCAGACAACGGGAAACTGGCCCGCGGCGGCCACCGGCGCGGCGACTGAGGGGGCGTGAGGCCGCCCCTACCTTTTCGGAGACGGCGGGTAGCCGGCGAAGAGGTCCTTCGCGATCCGGATCGCCTTCTTCTCCCTCTCCTCGGGGTAGAGGTCGGCCGAGATGTCGTCCTTCACGATGCCGCGCCAGACCAGCTCCTTCGAACCCGAATCGACGAGGTCGATCATCAGGGTGCCGACCGGGATCCTCCTCACGCTCGTCGTCGTGACGGCGCCGCCCCAGCCGTAGCCGTACCAGCCGGTCGTCCCGTACCCGTACGACTCGACCTGGATCCTCTCGTCGCTGACGAAGTGGCCGTAGATGAAGAGGTCCGCGCCCGTCTCGACGAGCTTCATCCCCTTCCCCGCGAGAGCCGTCTCGACCGCGTACTGGACGCTCCTCGCGGCCTGCGGGTTCCGCGGCCTGGCTCCTTCCCTGAAGGCGAACGTCCTGTACTTCGAGAAGTCCGTCGCCGGGTTGTAGTCCGTGTTCAGCTCCAGCGTGGAGCAGGCCGTCATCCCGAGAGCCAGCGCTGCGGCGAGCGCGAGAGCGATCCTCATCCGTTCCTCCTCCGCGCACGATAGCCCACGAGGGGGAGCGCGCGCCGTCGGACTAGAATCGCCGCTCCATGAGAGCGCGCAGAAGGCCTGCACCGAACCTCGCCGCGATCGGGGCCCTCGCGGCCCTCGTCCTCGCGGCGGCGCCCGCCGCCGGGGCGCCTGGGTTCTTCGACGACCTGCCGCGGCGCGGCTACATCCTCGAGGACTACGCCTATCTCGTGAACCGCGCGGGGGCCGGCGTGGCGCGCGAAAAGGTGGCGACGATCCGCTTCGTCCGGCTCGCCCTCGACCCGGGAATCCGCGGCGTGGCGCAGGACCTCTGGCCCGAGCGCGAGATGCTCCTCGTCGAGCACGCCTCGGGCGAGCTCGTCGCCTTCGAGCGCATCGTCCGGCCGTCGCCGCCCCGGAGCCCGGACGACCCGGTGCCGATGGGCCGCGTCGGCCTCGAGGGGAGCGCGCTCGAGGTCTTCTCCCGGGGCGCGGCCGCGGCCCCTGCCGGACGGCCGGCGGCCTGCGGGGGCGAGTTCCGCGTGCTGGCTTCCGGAGGCAGGGACCTTCCCGTCGCTCCGGAGGACCTCGGCGCCGCGACCGTCCGCGAGGGGATCTCGCTCTTCGTCGACGCGCGGGTCGCGGAGCGCGACCGGGACCTGATCACCCGGACCGTCCAGATCGCCCTCCGCGCCGGGCAGTCGAAGGCGCTCCCGCTCTCGAGCCTCGACGTCCTGAAGACACTCTTCCCGGGCCGCCGCTTCGACCCGTGGCCCGAGGCCCTCGTCTTCGACGTCTCCCCCGACCAGGCGATCGACCCGGGCGCCGGCGCGTGGCGCTCGGTAACCGACGCCCCGGAAATGCTGGCGGGAGCGCCGCTCTTCTGATGCGCGCTTCCGCGACTCTGCTCGCCGCGCTCCTCGCCGCCGCCCCGGGGCTCGCCGCGCCTCCCGACGGCGCCGTCCGGATGATGCGGATCTCGTCGGAGAGGAGCGGCAGCGTTTCGGTCGTCCGGGTCGAGCGGGACACGGCGCAGGGTCCCGTCTCCGTGATCATCGTCGCGGGGGCGCGATCGCGCCTCTTCCTCCGCCGCGCGCGGCCGGACGCCGGGACCTCCGTCTACGAGGCCTTCCTCGATTCCCGGCCCGGCGTCACGGTGACCCGGACCGCGAAGGGGCCGCTCCTCCTCGAGGCGGGCGGTTTCCCGGTCCGCGTCCACGAGGCCGACCTCGGCCTGAAGACCGTGCGGTGCTGGATCGGCGCCCTCGTCTCGCGGATGGAGCCCCGCCTTCTCGTGGCGGCGGCCGACGTCCAGGTCGTGAAGGAGTGGGGTGGCTGGGACAAGCTCGGAGACGAGTTCCTCCCGATTCGAGTCCTCGGCGCCGTCGGGGAGACACCCGACCTGAAGGCCCGCGGCGAGCTGAAGGCCGAGGAGGGACCGTTCGAGGGCGCGCCCTGGGACGATCTCGCCCGCGCCGCGCTGGACGAGCTCGGGAAGCCCTGAGCCCTCCATCGCGAGGCCCGGCGAAAACAGTGGCGGCCGCCCGAAGGCGGCCGCCACGACCGGAGAAACGGCGACCTAGCGGGTCCGGCGGAACCGGAGGCCGAGGCCGGCGAGGAGCGAGGAAGCGCCGGCGAGGGCGGCCAGCGGGAGCGGGCTCCCCGTCTTCGGGAGCTTCTTGGCGGGCGGCTCGGGAGCCGGGGCCGGCTCGGGGGC
>CAZNSS010000362.1:0-4701 GCA_964575465.1 uncultured Holophagales bacterium
GCTCGAAGCACGACGTCCGCCACGACGCCCGGCTCGTCCGCAGTCGCCATGATCGCGCGGATGTGACGGCTCAGGGCCGTGCGCGCCTCACGATATTCCTCGAGCTTCGAGTCGGGTTCCAGCGCGTTCGCGTCGAGGGCCGTCTTCGTCCACGCAGGCTCGATGACCGAGACCCGAATGCCCCGCGTCCGCAGCTCGTGGTCCAGCGATTCCGAATAGCCTTCGATGGCGTGCTTGGTTGCGGCGTAGAGCGCCATGTACGGCGCGGGCAGGAAGCCGAGCACGGAGCCGATGTTGAGGATGCGACCGCCCCCCTGGTGCCGCATGTGTGGCACCACCGCGCGCGTCATCCGTACGATCCCGAAGAAGTTCGTATCGAAGATCGAGCGGGCCTGTTCGATGGAGCTCTCTTCCGCTCCCGCGGGGGCGACATTGAAGCCGGCATTGTTCACGAGGACGTCAATGCGTCCGGAACGCCGCATCACGTCCCCGACGGCGGCTTCGACCGCTTCATCGCTGGTCACGTCGAGCGTCAGCATCTCGAACGATTGCCGTCCCGCCGTCGCTCCCCGTCTGCTGGTGCCGTAGACCCTGTAGCCCGCCTTCGTGAGCCGCTCGGCCGTGGCGTGGCCGATGCCTGACGAGGCGCCCGTCACGATCGCTATCCTGCTCTTCGTATTCATCCTGCCGTTCCTTTCCGTGCAGCTCCCGGGTTGATGAAATTCCACCCGTGCCGGCGGCACGTTGGCGGCGGTCCCGCTATCGACTGTATGACGAACATCATATTTGAACTCGAGCGAAACCCCTTTCAGGTGCGAGCGCGGGATCAGGCGCCGGTCGGGGCGAGGTGTTCGAGCGCCGCCCTCCGCAGCGCGTCGGAGAGCCTGGGGTCGTCGACAGCGCGTGCCAGGAGCAAGGCGCCGACCATCGTGGCGACGGTCGCGAGGGCACGCTCGTGCGCGCCCGGCTGGCCCCAGTCGGGCGATTGGCGCGCAACGAGGTCGATCATCTCCTTGATGCGCCGCGTGGAGGCGCGGCGCACCTCGGGGGCCTGGCGCGGCATCTCCGAGCCGAGGGCGACGACCGGGCAGCCCGTCTCGGCGTTCTGGAGATGCGCCTTCGACAGGTAGGCCTGGAGCAGGCACTGCAGCGCCTTCGGCGGCGACGCGGCGGCCGCGATGCGCGCCGATTCGGCGAGGGCTTCGGCTCCGGCGCGATCCGCCGCCTCGGCGAGCATCGCCTCGCGCGAGGGGAAGTGGGCGTAGAAGCCGCCGTGCGTGAGGCCGGCGTCCTTCATGATTTCGGCGACGCCGGTGCCGCCGTAGCCGCTGCGCCGGATCGCGCGGGCGGCGGCTTCGACGATGCGCTCGTGCGTGGCTTCCTTTCGGCTGGGGGCGGACCGTCTCATCTCGCGAGCGAATATATGACGATCGTCATACAGAATCAAGCGCGGAGCCGGTCCCCCGTCGGCGAGCGATCTCAAAGGGGGTCTCATGGCCTGCCATGCCGGCCCCGGCTCTACGCCTGGCCCTCGATCGCGTGCCGGTGGAATTTCGACGCACCTCCTCACAGCCCGAAGGTCGCAGGTTCAAGTCTTGCCACCGCGACCCCATATGAGTCCGCGAGATGAAAGCGGTTCCACATCCGGCCGCCGGAGGCCGCCTTCCGCGGGGCCGAGAGACGCTACTCCCCTCCTGCTACCGGCCGGTAGACGAGGCCCTGCTCCTCCATCTTCATGAAGGGCCGCTCGACGCCGCCCTTCCTCGAGAAGAGCTCGACGGTCTCCTCCGTTCGCCCCTCTCGTGACGGGCGCTGGCGGATACGGATCGTGTCGAAGGGAACGAACATCCCCCTCTGCGCCGCGGCCATCTCGATCACCAGCCCGTCTCCCTTCGCGTCCACGTGACCCGTCCCGTTCCCGAGCGTCGACTGCACAGCGAGGTCCAGCCCTCCGTCTGGCGCCGGGGAGGTTCGGACGGTGAACGAGATCGTCCGGTCGCGCGGACCAGCCCTGCCGTCGTACCGGGGGTCCCGACGGTGGACCTCCTTCAGGACGTCCCACCGACCCTCGTACCTCCTCTCGTAGACGAGGTACTCGTAGTCGTACGCCGGGGCTTCGATCCACGCGCCCTGGACGAACCGGAAGGCCCGCGCGCGTCCCGCGAGAACAGTCGCGGAGAGGGGCTCCTGCGGCGGCCCCGAGGCCGGCGGGACCGTCGAACGTCGGGAGGGCTCCCCGTGTTCACGTGGGAGTTCGACCGGGACCGAGCCCCGTGCGATCGCCTCGGTCGTCGGCGCGGCCCTGGCACGTCGCCGCCAGCCTGCGCGCGTACTCCATCTCCGCGAGGGTGGAGACGACGGCGCTCCACGCCTCCCGCATGAGGAGGGCGCTTCCGTAGAAGAGGGCGCCCGCGCCGGTCAGGGCGAAGACGATCGGGACGGCGTAGGACCAGCCGAGGAGCACCGCGACGCCGACGCTCAGGCTCGTGCCGATGAGGAGGACGATCGACGCGTAGAGGGCCGTCATCGAGGAGCGCAGGAGCAGGGCGCGGGCGGTGAGCTGCTCGAGCTGCTTCGTGATGAGGGTGACCCGGCGGGACGAGACCGTCGGCTGCCCGTCGGCACAGGCGATCTCGACCTCGGCGGTCAGGACCCGGACGCGATCGACGACGCGGCTCAGGCGGTTCGAGGTGGAGAGGACGAGAGTTCCGCAGGCGGAGATGAGGAGCGCGGGAGTGATCATCCCGCCGAGGACCTCGCTGGGAAGGGCCGGCATGATCGTCGAGTCTACAGACGACGGTGGGCGGCCGCGGCCCGCGCGTTTCGTTGACTCCGCCCGCCCGGGCGTCTACGGTGTCCCGCCGGAGGGTTGCCATGAGCCATCCGCGCGCCGGCCGGCCTGCCGAGGCCGCCGACCTCGTCAACGTCCCCCGCCTCCTCGCCTCCTACTACACGGAAACGCCGGACGCCGCCGAGCGCGGGCAGCGGGTGGCCTTCGGGACCTCGGGACACCGGGGCTCCTCGCTTCGAACGAGCTTCAACGAGGCGCACATCCTCGCCACGACGCAGGCGATCTGCGAGTACCGGCAGGCGAACGGCGCGACGGGCCCGCTCTTCCTCGGCCAGGACACCCACGCCCTCTCCGAGCCCGCGTTCCGCACGGCACTCGAGGTCCTCGCGGCAAACGCGGTCACCGCGCGCGTCGACGCGGCGGACCGCTGCACGCCCACCCCCGTGATCTCGCACGCGATCCTGACGTGGAACCGTGACCACGACGGTCCCCGCGCCGACGGAATCGTCATCTCGCCCTCGCACAACCCTCCGGAAGACGGCGGCTTCAAGTACAACCCGCCCCACGGCGGACCCGCCGACACCGACGCGACGAAGGCGATCGAGGAGCGCGCGAACGCGCTCCTCTCGGCGGGGCTCGAGGGGGTGAAGCGGATCCCGTATGCCCGCGCCCGGAAGGCCTCCACGACCGCCGGGCACGACTACCTGGCGA
The DNA here is from genome assembly GCA_964575465.1 of uncultured Holophagales bacterium. Lineage (GTDB taxonomy): Bacteria > Acidobacteriota > Thermoanaerobaculia > UBA5066 > UBA5066 > UBA5066. Next base: position 3,503 of record CAZNSS010000362.1, read on the forward strand.
CCTACGTCGACGACCTCGCTTCCGTCGTCGACCTCGAGGCGATCCGCTCGGCCGGCATCCGCATCGGCGCCGACCCGCTCGGCGGCGCGGCCGTCGACTTCTGGCAGCGGATCGCCGAGAGGTGGGGTCTCGACCTCACCGTCGTCAACCCGCGCGTCGACCCCGCGTTCGGCTTCATGACGCTCGACTGGGACGGCCGCATCCGGATGGACTGCTCCTCCCCGTCGGCGATGGCCTCCCTCATCGCGATCCGCGACCGCTTCCAGGTCGCCGTCGGGAACGACGCGGACGCCGACCGGCACGGCATCGTCACCCCAGCCGGGCTCATGAACCCGAACCACTACCTCGCCGTCGCGATCCACTACCTCTTCGGTGCGCGCGACGGCTGGCGGAAGGACGCCGGGATCGGCAAGACGCTCGTCAGCTCGAGCCTCATCGACCGCGTCGCCGCCGGGCTCGGCCGGAAGCTCGTCGAGGTCCCGGTCGGCTTCAAGTGGTTCGTCCCCGGTCTCCTTTCGGGCGACCTCGGCTTCGGCGGCGAGGAGAGCGCTGGCGCCTCGTTCCTCCGGCGCGACGGGACGGTCTGGACCACCGACAAGGACGGGCTGATCCTCGGCCTCCTCGCCGCCGAGATCACCGCCGTCCTCGGGAAGGACCCCGGCGTCGTCTACCGCGAGCTGACGGCCCGCTACGGCGAGCCCGTCTACGAGCGGGTCGACGCCCCGGCCACGCCGGAGCAGAAGGCGCGGCTCGGGAAGCTCTCCCCGGAGGACGTGAGGGCGAAGGAGCTCGCCGGCGCGCCGATCACCGCGATCCTGACGAAGGCGCCCGGCAACGGGGCCGCGATCGGCGGCCTGAAGGTGACGACGGCCGACGGCTGGTTCGCGGCGCGCCCCTCGGGGACCGAGGACGTCTACAAGATCTACGCGGAGAGCTTCCGCGGCCGCGACCACCTGCGACTCGTCCAGGACGAGGCGCGCGCCCTCGTCACGCAGGCCTTGAAGGCCTCGTAGCTCCCCGGGGGCGTTGCGAATCTCACCGGCACCGACACCTCGGACGTTGAGGAGTTCAGCACGTCCAGGCGAGGTGCTCAGCGGGCAGAGAGCACCAAAGCTCTCATTTCCAACGACTTCGTTCCGCGCGACGGAGGCTGGCAGCGCCCTTGCGATAACTCCTGGTGAACGGGGCCGAGAGAAATC
>CAZNSS010000363.1:0-4701 GCA_964575465.1 uncultured Holophagales bacterium
CGTGGCAGAGGGCCGGAGCCGGACCGCGATCCACTCGCTCGTCGCGGAGGCGACGACGGCGGAGACCCTGCCTGCGGCGGGGCTGGCGGCGCTCGCCGTCGGGCCGGGGCTCGGAACCTCTCCGGGCGCCCGCACGCTCCTCGAAGCCTGCCTCGCGACCGGGCTGCCGGCCGTCCTCGACGCCGACGCCCTCAACCTCCTCGAGGGAGCGCCCGAGCGCCTTCGCGACCGGCGCGTCCCGACCGTCCTGACCCCCCATGCCGGCGAGGCGTCCCGCCTCCTCGGGATCCCCACCTCCGCCATCGTCTCGGACGTCGAGGGGGCCGCCAGGAGGCTCGCGGAGCGATCCGGGGCTACGGTCGTCCTCAAGGGATTCCGCTCCGTCGTCGCCTCGCCCGGCGGAGAGACGGCTCACGTCCTCTCGGGGAACCCGGGAATGGCGACCGGGGGGAGCGGCGACGTCCTGACGGGTGTCGTCGGCGCCTTCCTCGCGCGGGGCCTGCCGGCGCGGGAAGCCGCGTCGTCGGCGGCTTTCCTGCACGGCCTTGCGGGAGACCTGGCCCGGGAACGGCTGGGGGAGGAGACGCTCGCCGCCGCCGACATCGCCGGAGAGCTCGGTGCGGCGTTCCTCTTCGTGGGGGAGTCGGGACCGGCGTGAACGAGGTCGTCTCGGAGCTGATCTCGCGCTCCGTCGAGGAGACGCGGGAGGCAGGCCGTCAGCTGGCCCGGAGCCTCGTACCCGGGTCGCTGGTCCTCCTCTCGGGAGCCCTCGGGGCCGGGAAGACGGAGCTCGTCCGGGGGGTCGCGGAAGGACTGGGCGCGGGCGCGGAGGAGGTCGCTTCGCCGACGTTCGCCCTCGTTCACGAGTACGGCCCTTCGGGCCAGCCGCCGGTCCTCGTTCACGCCGACCTCTACCGGCTCCTGGGGACCGCCCGGACCGCGGCGGCCATCGAGGACCTCGGCCTCGACGAGGCGCGCGCGCTCGGCGCCGTCGTCGTCGTGGAGTGGCCGGACGCGATCGACGCCGTGTCGGACGCGGTCGAGGTCACGATCTCGCTCGAGGAGCAGGAGGCCCGGCGGATCGTCGTCCGCCGGGCCTCCTGAGCCCTCCGGGGTCTCGGTTCCGTCAGAAGGCGACGACGACCCCGGCGGTGGCCTCGCCGCTCAGGTACCACTGGCTGTCGCCGTAGTAGTAGTAATCGTCGCAGTAGTGGTCGCAGTGGTACTCGCCGTCGCTGTTGATGTAGGTCGTGCGCCCCTTACCCTCGAAGCGGAAGCCGAAGTTCGGGCTCACGAAGACCTTCACGCCGAAGCCCATGTTCCCCGTGAACCTGGAGTCCGTCGAGGCGTTGTAGCCGGGTACCTCCGGGTGGAAGGTGTTCACTCCGCCGCCGAGGACGAAGTAGGGGCGGACCGGGCCGCTCCCCCACGGGAAGAGAAAATTGACCTCGTAGAGCCTCATCTCCATCGTCCCGATGCTCCGCGAGGGGGCGCCGATCGCCCCGCCTCCATCCAGCTCCAGCTTCGGGTCGGACTGGAGATAGCTTCCCTCGATCATGAAGTGCTCCGCGACGTTGAAGCCGAGCCGGAAGCCGTAGGCCACCTCGGTGCCGGCGGTCGCCTCGCCGTTGTAGAAGGCCAGGGTCCCGGGGTCGAAGGTCCCTCCGAAGTAGCCTCCGACGACGGGCGTGATCTCGACGCTGCCGCGGCGATCCTGGGCCGCGGCCGGGCCGGCCGCCGCCAGCGCCGCTGCGAGGGCGAGAAGGGCGATACGAGGGGACCGTCTCATCTTTCATTCCTCCAGGCGTCCCGCGTCCTCCTTTTCGGCCGCCGGGCCAGGGGCGGGACGGTTCATTGTCCACCCAAGCAACGTACGTACCGCTCCCCGGGCAGTTTCAGAACGGTGTCGCCCGTCACGTTCCGTCCCGATTCGGACCGGCGGCGCCGGGCGGCCGTGCGATCCGGTAAGCTCGCGGCAATGGATCCGGAGAGTCGCCTCCTCCCTCGGCGTTCCGCCGTTGCCCGCGGACGCCTGGCCGAGCCCGGCCCGGGGGCAGGGCGATGAGGCGTGTCGTGGTCGGGAAGGGGACCCAGGGCGTCCTGCTGTTCGCCTACACGGCGCTCGTCCTCGCCGGGACGCTCCTCGTCGAGGGGCGACCGGGCGTCGTCACGAACCTCGTCCCGTTCGACGACCTCGCGAGGCTGCGGGCCAGCGCCGGGACGGCCGGCGTCCTGTCGAGCCGGTTCGTCCTGGGGCTCCTCGGCATGGCGGGGAACCTCGTGATGTTCGCCGTTTGGGGCTTCCTCGCCTGGAAGTTCGTCGACGGGCGGGGGCGCTCGCGCTGGCGGAACCACGCGGAGGTCGTCTTCTTCGGTCTCGTCTTCAGCGTCGGGATCGAGACCGTCCAGTTCTTCCTGCCCACCCGCGCGGCCGACGTGAACGACGTCTTCTGGAACGTCGTCGGAGCGGCTCTCGGTGCGCTCCTCGCCCACTTTCACGCCTCGATCCGCCTCGACTGGGCCTGACGCGGCGCTGCTAGACTTCCCGTCCGCGCCGGAGTGGCGGAACGGCAGACGCAGGGGACTCAAAATCCCCCGATCGCAAGGTCGTGCGGGTTCGAATCCCGCCTCCGGCACCAGCTCGTACGCCGATGTCCCCCGACCGGCTGGTCGCCCGCCCACCCCGAGGAGAATCGTGCCTTGAAGGCCGAAGCTCTCTGCCGTCGCCCCGTCACGTTCGAGCGAGCCATGGCCGGACTCCGCCGCCGGGCTGGAGATCACTTCGGACGACAGCGAGTCCGCGTTCCTGCGGGGAAAGATGGCGATCGAGGCGATCGGCCGCGCCGGCCTCCGCGGCTCCCGGAGACGTGCCCTCGAGAGCATCCCGAATCCGCCGGGTACCTTCCAGGAGTCGAATCCGGACCTCCAGCTCCTCCTCGACCGCCCGGGAGACGACGATCGGCTGCGCGGCGAGAGGCTCGGGGCATTCGTCGTGAGGCAGGGGCCCGCCATTCCGCCGCTCACGGCGATCCGAGACGCCCGGTCGCGCCGTCCGACGTGGCCGTCCCGGTCCCGACGGTTCGAGGGTCCGATTCCAGCTCCCATTGACCCCCGCCCCGGGGCCGCGTAACCTTGCAGGTCCGATAGCTCAGGAGGCGGATCCGGTGGGTTTCAACATCGGCGATAAGCTCGTCTATCCGAACCATGGTGTTGGAGTCGTGGAGACCATCGGGGAGTCTCTCTTCGATGGGCGTGCGCACCCCTGCTACCAGGTCCGGCTCCTCGCGAACAACTCCAGGGTGGTGGTCCCGGTCGGCAACTCCGACCGCGTCGGGCTCCGTCCGCTGACGCGGCGGCAGGACGTGACCGTCGTCTTCAAGGTCCTCGAGGACGGCAGCTTCCAGTCGAACGGCGACTGGAAGGGGCGGTTCAAGCAGAACCTCGACAAGATGCGGTCGGGCCGTCTTTCGGACATCGCGGACGTCCTGAAGAACCTGAACTGGGTCCAGAAGCAGAAGACCCTCTCCTTCCGCGAGAAGAAAATGTACGAGAGGGCCCGGTACCTCATCGTCTCCGAGATCGCGCAGGTCAGCGGGACGACCGAGGCGGACGTCGAGATGGACGTCGAGAAGGCCCTGGACCGCTCCGTCGCCCGCCGCCGCAGCCTCGGACCCTCGCCGCGCTAGCAGCCGGGGGAGGGCGACGCCGTCGCGTCCCGTCCCGTATAGTCGTCACGATGTCGTACCGAGCGCCAGCCGGACTCCTTCTGGCCCTCGCCCTCTGCCTGCCATCCGCGGCGATCGCGGCGAGGCCCGACCCGTCCCTCGAGAGTCTCCTCGTCGCAATCGACCTCGAACGGAAGGCCCGCGCCGAGGACGCGCTCGAGGTGGACCGGCTGACGGCGGCCGCCACGCGGGCGGATGCGGCGGCGGCCATCGTCCGCCAGAGGCTCGTCGACTCCCTCCGGATGGGGGAGACCGACCCCGGGACCCTCCGCGAGGAGGAAGAGCGGGTCGTGGAAGCGGAGGCGAAGGCCCGCGCCGCGCAGGAAACGCGCCGCGCGGCCGTCTCCCGTCTCATCGAGAGGGTGCGGCGGATCGGTCTCCTCCAGGAGGAGATCGCCCGGAGGCGCCTCTCCTCGCGCCGGCCGGCCGACCCCGTGACGGGACGCTGGCAGGTCGTGATCGACCCGGGCGGCCGGAAGGGAGTCTTCCGGCTGGTCCTCGACGGCACGCTCCTGTCGGGAGACTACGTCCTGGACGGAGGTTTCCGCGGCTCGCTCCGGGGGACCTTCGTGGGCGACCGCGTTTCGATCCAGCGTATCGACTCCGAGCGCGGGTTCGACGCGACGTTCTACGGGCGCGTCCAGGCGACGGCGAAACGGATTACCGGGACGTGGGAGGAGACCGTTCTCGCGCCGGCGACGGGGCCCGTCGCCGGGACCTGGGCGGCCGGGCTCCTTCCCGAAGAAGACGACGACGGAGGTTCCCCCTGAGCCACGACGATCACCTGCCCCCTCCCCCCGAACGGCGCCCGGAGCATCGGAGCGAGGGCCGGCGCAAGCGCGAGACGGCCGGCATCGCGACGAGCGCACCGCGCTGGGGGGACCGCGTCCTCTTCGCCGCGCTCGGCGCGCTCGTCGGTTTCGCCGCGGCGTGGATGTCCCTCGAGGGCCGCCATGCCGCGCCGCCGCCGGCAGGC
>CAZNSS010000364.1:0-4685 GCA_964575465.1 uncultured Holophagales bacterium
TACACGACGAGTCCGGAGGGGTGGCCCGCGAGGACGACGGGCCCCTGGTCGAGGAGCCCGCGCGCCATCAGCGCCGCCGGCGAGAAGACGACCCGCTCCCAGGGGAGAGGGCCGGGCGGGGGCGCCGCGAGCGCCTCGTAGGCTTCTTCCCAGCCGGGCTTCACGTGGAAGAGGAGCCCCGTCCCGATCCAGAGGACGAGCGGGACGAGAAGAAGGAGACCGGAGAGGCGGTGGGCCGAACGGGTGAAAAAGGCGCCGGACATGTTGCTAAGATCACAGAAAAGTACGGACAACTGAAGGAGCATTCGCGCCATGAGACCTCACGTGCACACGCTTCGCGCTCCCGCCCTGGTGTTCCTCGCCGCGCTGGTGGCCCTGCCGGCGCTCGCGAAGGAGAAGAAGTTCGTGACCGACGACGCGTCCAAGGAGAAGGACGAGCCGGCGATCTGGCTGAAGGACTACGACAAGCTCGTCGAGGGGAAGGAGGCCGACTGGGTCTTCTTCGACGGCTACTCGGCCGGAAGCTACAAGAGCGTGGTCGTGAAGGAATTCGGCGCCACCGAGAAGGACCGCGAGGCGAAGGGCGCCGCCGAGTACGGCAAGGAGTACGCCGAGCAGTGGATCTCGAAGTCGAAGAAGCTCGGCTGGGAGATCGCCGACAAGGGAAAGGCCGACCTGACGATCACCGGGAACGTCGCGCACGCGTGGGAGCCGAGCAGCGCCGCTCGCTTCTGGGGAGGCTGGTACGCGAATCCCGGCGCCGTCCAGGAGCTGATCGGCAGGGACTCCTCCGGGAAGATCGTCTTCCAGATCCGCCACAAGTCGCGCGGCTCCACGGTCCGGGACGCGATCGAGAACGGCCTCGAGGACGTCGTCAAGTCGCTCGAAAAGGGGAAGTGAGTCCCGGGGCGCCGGACGGCGTCCGCGGGGAACGAAAGAGGGCGGCGGGGAGACCCGCCGCCCTCGCCCTTTTCGGGACGCCGCGCCGCAGGCGCGGGGTCTCCCCGGGGACACTTCAGATCAGCTGGTTCTGGTAGGCGTAGACGACCGCCTCGAGCTTCGAGTGGACGTTCAGCTTCCGAAGGATGTTCTGGATGTGGTTCCTCACGGTCACGTCGCTGATGAAGAGCTGCTCGCCCATCTCGTCGGTCTTCTTCCCCTCCGAAAGGAGGCGCAGGACCTCGCGCTCGCGCTTGGTGAGGGGCGACGACGTGGGGCGCGGCGGCAGGAGCGGGGCGAGGCTCGGGTGCTGGATCGGCCCGGAGAAGCGGGCGAAGAAGTTCCCCGGGTCTGGGTGCACCCCGTTCGTCTCGGCCAGGATGTGGACGAGCGTCGTCAGCTCGGGGCGCTGGCCCGGAATGGAGAGGATCGAGCAGCGGAGTCTCTTCGGCCCCGAGTCGCGAGACTCGAGAACGATCTCGAAAGGCTGGATCGTCTCGCCCCGGTCGCGCATCCTGAGTATCGGGCACTCGCCGAAGCAGTAGCGGTTGCCGTAGATGTCGCGTCCGGACATCGCCTGGTGGCAGCTCCGGCCCAGGACGTCGGCCGCCGGGTAGCCGAGGAGCCTCTCCGCGCCCGAGTTCCAGAGGACGATCCGGTCGGACGCGTCGATCGCGAACACGGCCTTTCCGCTCTTCGAGAGGAGCTCGAGGAGGTCTTCGTGGCTGTCGGGCGAATCCATTCCGACCGCGGATTCTATCTCCGGGCCTGATGCGAATGCACCAGCTTCACTCCGTCTTTTTCATCAGGCGCTGCATCACGCCCGCGAGCCGGAAGTCGAGCTCCGTCACCCCGTCGGCGTCGTGGGTCCGGAGGGCGACCGAGACGCGCGACCATACGTTCGACCATTCGGGGTGGTGGTCCATCTTCTCGGCCGCGAGGGCGACGCGGGCCATGAAACCGAAGGCCTCGGAGAAGTCGGCGAACTCGAACTCGCGCCTGAGCGCGCCGCCGGAGAAGGTCCAGCCGGGAAGGGGGCGGAGTCGCTCCGAGATCTCGTCGGGCGAAAGCGGTGAGGGACGGCTCATCGGGACCTCCCCGGGGCGTCTGCACCCCGGAACGTAAACTCCCAGTGTATGCGGATCGCGGTCGCCATGTCCGGAGGGGTCGATTCGTCGGTCGCCGCCCTCCTTCTCGCGAGGCAGGGCGCCGAGGTGGTCGGCGTGTCGATGCATCTCTGGGACCACGACCGGGAGGGAGCCGCGCCGGGCGACGGGCGCTGCTGCACACTGGACGACCTCCGGACGGCTCGCCGGGCCGCCGAGGTGATCGGGATCCCCCACTTCACGCTCGACCTCAGGGAGCGGTTCCTCGACACGGTCGTCCGGCCCTTCGTCCGCTCCTACCTCTCCGGCGAGACCCCCGTCCCCTGCCTCGCCTGCAACACCGACGTGAAGTTCGACGCCCTGTTCCGGAGGGCGCGCGCCATGGGCTGCGAGGCGGTCGCTACCGGGCACTATGCCCGGACCGGGATCGATCCGGCGACGGGCGAGGCGCAGCTGCTGAAGGCGGTCGACGCGGGCAAGGACCAGACCTACTTCCTCTACGACCTCACGCCGGAGCAGGTCTCGATCGCGCGCTTCCCCCTCGGGGAGCTCCGGAAAGCCGAGGTGAGGGAGATCGCCCGGGAAGCCGGGCTCCCGAACTGGGACAAGCCCGACTCGCAGGAGATCTGCTTCGTCGCGGCGGCGGACGGGCCCGCCGGGTTCATCCGGAAGGAAGCCGGGGCGCTCGGGTTCGCGCTGCCCGGCCACCCGGCCGCCCTCCCCGGGCGCGTGGTCCGGACGGACGGCACCGAGGTCGGCGTCCACCCCGGGACGATGGGCTTCACCGTGGGGCAGCGCCGGGGGCTGGGCGTGGCGACGGGAGAGCCGCTGTACGTCGTCGAGGTTCGGGCCGGAGAAGGGCGGATCGTCGTCGGGGGCGAGCGGGAGGTCCTCTCCCGGGAGGTCGACCTGCACGACGTGAATCTCTTCTCGCCGCCAGCGGGGAGCCGGCTCCGGGTCCTCGCCCGGATCCGGTCGCGGCACCCGGACGTTCCGGCCCGGCTCGACCTCGACGACCCCTCCCGCCGCAGGGGGGGGAGCGGCCGGCTCGTCTTCGACGATCCGGTCCGCGCCGCGGCGCCCGGTCAGGCGGCCGTCTTCTACGACCCCGAGCGGCCGGAACGGCTTCTCGGGGGAGGGCTGATCCAGGCCGGCCGGTGATCCCTGAGACCCCGACCCGGCCGGTTCCAGGCCCGCTTGCAAGGCGAGGCGCTCGGTGTAGGATCGCAGCGGGAAGGGAGAGGCCGCCGGGTGCGCGGGCCCATGCGGGAGGTGTCCAAAGCCCCTCCGGCGTGATAAACTCTGGAGTCGTCCGCGTATGGCCAAGACCACCTCCCCCGCACTCGCCTCGATCCTCAAGGACATTCGCTCCGCCCTCGACGAGAAGGTGGACGAGAAGGCGCGTCTCGCCCCCGGCGGGAAGAGCCCTCTCAAGGTGATCGGAGTCCGGGCAGCGGTGGTGAAGGCGGTCGCCCGGGACGTCGCTGCGCGGCACAAGGCCGTCCTCGATTACCCCGTCGCAGCCGACCTCCTGGACGCCGCGGCCGGTCGGAAGGTCCGGGAGGAGATCCTCGTCGCGATCGACCTGCTGGAGAGGTTCCGGAAGGACTTCGACTCCTCGCTCCTCCTCAGGATGGACAAGTGGAGCGCCGTCGCGGACGACCTCGACGTGGCCGAGGCGCTCGGAGCCCGGATCGCGGCTTCGGCCCTCGCCCTCGATCCGTCGAAGATCGCCACGATCCGGAAATGGGCGCGCCTCCGCAGCGTGGGGCGGAAGCGCCTCGCCCTCCTCGCGGCTTGCGGGCTCGTCAGCGAGGGGCGGCGGGACGCGACGCTGGCCCTCGACCTCTGCGAGATTCTCCTGAACGAGGAGCACCCGGTCCTCGTGACCGAGGTGGCGGGGCTCCTCCGCACGACGACGAAGATCGACGCGAAGGCGGTCCAGGATTTCCTCTTCCGGCGCTCGATCGACGGTAACCCGGCCATCCTCCGGGCCGGGTCCGAGAACCTCGACGCCGCCCGCCGTGCCGCGCTCATCGCCAAGCTCGAAGCGCAGCAGGCCAGCCTCGGCTCCCTCGCGGCTGCAGGGCGCTGACGCGGGCCGCCGGGAGACGCCCCGGCCGAGGGCGGAGCTTCCGGGACCGGGTAGCCCGCCCCCCTCAGGCAACCGGTTCCGTCAGCGGACGGCGTCCTTGTTGAACCGCTTCAGGAGCCACTCCCGGACGGCATCCTTTCCCTTCGCGCAGGTGGCCGCGAGCTCTCCCTCCTTCGTCGCCTCGGCCACCTGGAGCGACGCGTCGGAGAGGACGACCGCCGGGAGACCCTTCGAGGGGTCGATGCCGTAACGCGTGAGGAGGTCGCGGTTCGGCGAGCCGGGCGCGACGTTGACGAAAACGGGGACGAACTGGGCGAAGAAGGCCGTCTGGAAGGGCTCTTCGTAGACCACGTCGTTGAAGACGCGGCAGGGGGTGCAGTCGTTCGTGCCGAAGTTCACGAGCAGACGCCGGCTCGAGTCCGCGGCCGCACGCGAGGCGGCCTCGACCGCAAGCGCGCCGACGCTCGTCGTGTCGTAGACGGGGAGCATCTCCGGCGAGGCGGGCGCCGCGGGCGGGCTGTCGGCCCGGGCCGCGGCGGGGGGCG
>CAZNSS010000365.1:0-2012 GCA_964575465.1 uncultured Holophagales bacterium
CGGCCGTCGGCACCGCGGGCACCGCCGTCGCGACGGTCGCAGCCGCCGTCGCCTTCGGAGGCGCGGGAGGGCGCGGGGCCGGCTTCGGCGGGGGGAAGACGAGGGTCCAGAGAATCAGGATGGCGGCCGAAATGCCGAATGCGACGGCGAGACGCTTCGAATCCAAAGGCAGCTCCTCGGAAGCGGATCAGGGAACCGGGTCGAACCCGCCCGGGTGGAACGGGTGGCAGCGGGACAGGCGAAGAACCGAAAGCCACGCTCCCTTCAGGAGGCCGTGGCGGAGGATCGACTCCCGAGCGTACTCCGAACAGGTCGGCTGGAACCGGCAGGCCGGGGGAAGGAGCGGCGACACGAACCGCTTGTAGGCCGCCAGGAGGCCGGCCGCGCCGCGCGCGAAGAGACCCGGGTCGCCGGCCGTCGCGGTGCTCACGCCGGGACCTCGGGAAGGGAACGCCGCGCGAGCTTCTCGAAGTCACGCGAGAGCTCTGCGAAGTCCGTCCCCTCCGCCCCGGGACGGACGTTGACGACGACGTCGACCGGCGCCGCGAACGAGCCGGAGCGACGAAAGAGCTCGCGGAGCCGGCGCCGCAGCCGGTTCCTGACGACTGCCGAGCCGGTCTTCTTGGTGATCGTCACGCCGAGCCGGGCCCTCGGCCCGTCCGCGGGACGGACGAAGAAGACGAGCCACCGGCCGACGTGGCGTCGCCCGTGGGCGTAAGTCTCGAGGTAGTCGGCCCGCCGGAGAACCCGACGGTCCCTCCCGAACGACTCCGAAGACCGGGCCAAGCGGAAACCAGGCCCGGTCCGGCAGGGGTCGGAGCTCATCGAATCCGAAGGCGCGCCGGGAGCGGCGGCGACTCCGGGCGCCTCAGACCGTGAGGCGCTTCCGACCCTTGGCGCGGCGGCGGGCGAGGACGGCACGACCGTTCTTCGTCCGCATCCGGACGAGGAAGCCGTGCTTCTTGTGGCGGCGGCGGTTGTTGGGCTGGAAGGTTCTCTTCATGGCATCACCATTCCCGATCTGGGAGCGCGAGCGGCGGATTCTCCGGGGTTCGCCGCCTCCTGTCAACCCGCGCTCCCCGCGGACGAGCCCCCGAGCACCCGTTCCGCCGAGGAGAGACGGGGCGCGGCGTGCTAGCATCCACCCCCGCTCCGCCCGGCGGCGACCCCGTTCTCATCGGTGCAGATGCTGTGGAAAAGCCGACTTCCTGGGAGAAGATCCTCGAGCACCTCAAGTCCCGGGTGGACGAGCGTGACTTCGACACCTGGTTCCGGGGGACCCGGCAGAAGTCCGAGACGGCAGACGCCGTATACGTCCTGATCGGCAGCCCCCTTTTCATCGACTACATCCCCCGCGAGTACGGCGACCAGATCGGGGAGGCGGCCCGCCTCGCCGGCATCGGGAGCCGCGAGATCCGCTTCGTCCTCGAGGGGCAGGACGACTACCGGGCGAGCGTCTCGCCAGCTCGCGCTCCGGGCCCGGCGAAGGCCCGCGTCGGCGACCTGAACCCCCTCTACACGTTCGAGCACTTCGTCATCGGCGCCTCCAACCAGCTCGCCCACGCCGCGGCGCTCCACGTCGCCGACCAGACCTCCCACCGCTACAACCCCCTCTTCATCTGCGGCCCGACCGGTCTCGGCAAGACGCACCTCATGCAGGCCATCGGACATCGCCGCCTCTCCCGCCGCCCGGGAGAGAGGGTTCTCTACGTCTACTCAGAGACCTTCGTGAAGGAGGTCGTCACCGGCATCCGGTTCAACCGGATGGAGCAGGTACGGCAGCGGCTCCTGAACACCGACGTCCTCCTGTTCGACGACGTCCAGTTCCTGGCCGGGAAGGCGACGACGGAGGACGAGCTCTTCCAGACCTTCAACGCCCTCTATTCCATCGGGAGCCAGATCGTCTTCACCTCCGACGTCCTCCCCCGGGACATCCCGGGCCTGACCGATCGGATGAAGAGCCGGTTCGAGGGGGGCCTCGTCGTCGACATCCAGCCCCCCGACTTCGAGAC
>CAZNSS010000365.1:2112-4622 GCA_964575465.1 uncultured Holophagales bacterium
TCTGTAACTCTTTCGGTGCTAGAATTTAAGAGATCAGTGGAGGGGATGTGGAGCTGACACTTCCGGCAGCCACCCTGGCCCGAGAGATGAGCCTGATGCAGGGTGTGGTGGAGAGGCGTACGCCCCACCAGATCCTGTCGAACGTCCTCCTCGAGGCCCGGGATGGCTCGCTCACCCTGACGGCAACGGATCTCGACACGACGTTCGTGTCGGAGATAGAGTCGCTCTCGCTCAAGACCAGCGGTGCGGTCACGGTTCCGGCGCGACGTCTCTTCGACGTCGTTCGTGATCTGCCGGCGACGGCCGAGGTGCGCCTGCGCGTCCTCGAGAACCACCACGTTCAGATCGACTGCAAGGAACCGAAGATCCGGATTCGCCTCAACGGCCTTCCGGCGACCGACTTTCCGACTCGACCGGAGGCTTCCGGCGGGCCGACTCTCTCCCTCACGTTCGGAGCGCTCCGCCGGATGGTCGAGAAGGTCCGCTTCGCGGTCTCGACGGAGGAGATCCGCCTGCAGCTCCAGGGGGCGCTCCTCAAGCCGAAGGGCGACGGCCTCGAGATGGCGGCGACCGATGGTCACCGCCTCGCCCTGATCGAGGTCGAGGGCGCCACGGCCGAGGCCGGCTTCGAGGCGATTCTCGTCTCGAAGAAGGTCCTCGACGAGCTCTCGCGGCTCGACGCCGAGGACGACGCTCCCGTCACGATCGTCCGCGGGACGAACCACATCGGCTTCACCGTCGGGCGTCGCCGCATCTACTCGAAGCTGGACGACCGGCGATTCCCCGACTACGAGAAGGTCATCAGCAAGGACAACACGAAGAGGGCAACCGTCGTCCGGGAGGAGCTCCTGGGCGCCGTGCGCCGCATCTCCCTCCTCTCCGGTGACCGCCTCAAGGCGGTCAGCCTCTCCTTCAAGGAAGGGGCCCTCGTCGTCTCGTCCGAAAGCCAGGACGTCGGCGACGGAGACCAGGAGATCGCGGCGGAATACGAGGCCGACGCTCTCAGCCTTCGCCTCAACGCGCGGTACCTCGAGCAGTTCCTCGAGGCGTGCGAGACCGAGAAGGTCCACCTCTTCGTCAAGGACGAGGGGTCCCAGTGCCAGGGGCGACCGGCCGGGCCGGTTCCGGGGCTGAGGAGCTATCTCTACGTCGTCATGCCGATGCGCGTCTGAGGGGGTGCGCGTCGACACGTGGAGATCGGAACCCTCTCGGTCGAGGCCTTTCGTAACCTCGCCCCCTCCCGCCTCGGCTTTCACCCGCGCCTGAACCTCCTCGTGGGCGCCAACGGACAGGGGAAGACCAACGTGCTCGAGAGTCTGGCTCTCGTCTCGGGACGCCCGTCCTTTCGGACCGCGGACCTCGCCGACGTCGTCCGGGTCGGCTCGTTCGAGGCGACCATTTCGGCGCAGCTGTCGGGCGCCGGCGAGGGGGCCCTCGGTGCCCTCCTCGCGAGGGGGCGCCGCGAGCACGCCTGGAACGGCCGGAAGGTCTCGAGGCTCGAAGCGAGCCGGCGGCTCCCGGTCGTCCTCCTCACGGCGGCGGACCTCGGGCGGCTCACCGGTGCTCCTTCCGAGCGGCGGAGGGCCCTCGACCGGATCGCCCTCGCCTTCGCGCCCTCCCTCGCCACAGACTACCGCCGGTACGAGAAGGCCCGCGCCGAGCGCGTGGCACTCCTCGTCGCCCCGGGGCGCCCCGACCGGGACGCCCTCTCGTCCTTCGAGGAGATCCTGGCACTGTCCGGCGCCGCGATCGCCGCGGCCCGGCGACGGCACGTCGGTCCTCTCGGAGCGCGGCTCGCCGCGACGGCCGCGCTCCTCGGCGCCCCCTGGCGCGACGTCGCCCTCCACCTCGTCTCCGAGCTCCCGGCGGGCGGAGGACGCGACGAGCTCGCCGAGGCGCTCCGCCGGGGACTCCGGGAACGGGAGGCGGCGGATCGCCGTGCGGGGCGCGCCCTCTTCGGCCCCCACCGGGACGACGTCGTCCTCGTCTCGGGAGCGACGCCCCTCTCGACGAGGGCCTCGTCGGGGGAGGCCCGGACCCTCGTCCTGGCCTGGGCGCTCGCGGAGAGGACGCTTCTTTCCGAGGCGTCCGGAGACCTCCCCGTCTTCGCCTTCGACGACTTCGATTCCGAGTGGGATCCGGCGGTTCTCGGGCGCTTCGCGGAAGCGCTCCCGGACGACGGCCAGGTCTTCCTCACCTCGGCGCGCACCGAGGTCGCGCGCGCCCTTCCCCTCCCGGCGGGCGCCGTGTGGGAGGTCGACGGGGGAGCCCTTTCCCCCGCCGGCCGCCTGACCGGCCGTGCCCCGGCTCCCTCCCCTGCGGCCGGGTGGCCAGCGGAAAGGTCCGAAGATGTCCTCGCCTCCTGATCCGGAAACGCCTCCCGCCGAGGAGCGTGACAACAGCTACGGCACCGAGTCGATCAAGCTCCTGAAGGGGCTCGAGGCGGTCCGCAAGCGGCCCGGGATGTACATCGGGAACACCGACGACATCACGGGGCTCCACCACATGGT
>CAZNSS010000366.1:0-4611 GCA_964575465.1 uncultured Holophagales bacterium
GGGCGCGCTCGCGGCCGCGGGCTCCGGCTCGGGCTCCGGTTCGGGCTCCGGCAAGGCCGCCGCCTGCGGCCCGGGCGGCATCTCGATCGGAAACGGAGGAATCGTCGTGTCGCCGAAGACCTCCCCCTTCGCGAGGCCGGGCCACGAGCCGGTCGTCTCGAAGGGCGAATCGGTCGGGGGGGCCGGCGCCGGGCCCACGGTGCTCGTCAGCGCGAGGAGCTCGGCCCCCACGGCCGGGATCCGCGCGGTCGCCTGCGAGTTGGGAGGGGCGGACGAGACCCAGTCCGGCCCGAGCCGCTCGCCGTCGGGTGAGCGCTGGAGCCGCTTGAGGAGCTGGACGAACGTCATCTTCGAGACGAGCTTGAAGGTCTCGACGACGCCTTTCGCGTCGGCCGCGATCGACTCGACGAACGGGAACTCCTGGAAGCCGAGCGACTCCTGCAGCGCCTGGACGGAGAGGACGCCCGGCAGGTCGCGCTTGTTGTACTGGATGACGACGGCGGTCTCGTCGAAGTTCTGCCCCAGCTCCTGCATGTTCTCGCGGAGGTTCTGGAACGACTCGAGGTTGTGGGAGAGCATCGACCACTGCGAGTCGACGACGAAGACGAGGCCGTCCACGCCCTTCAGGACGAGCTTGCGCGTCTCGTTGTAGAAGACCTGTCCCGGCACGGTGCAGAGCTGGAAACGGACGGTGTAGCCCTTGACGTTCCCGAGCTCGACCGGGAGGAGGTCGAAGTAGATCGTCCGGTCCTGTGCCGTGGAGAGGGAGAGGAGGCGGCCCGTCGTCGCCTGGTCGAGCTTCTCGTGGAGGAGGCGGAGATTCGTCGTCTTCCCGCACAGGCCGGGGCCGTAGTAGACGATCTTGGCCGTCAGCTCGCGGGTCGAGTGGTTGAAGAGGACCATCGCTGCCCCCGGTCGGTGAGTTCGAATCGCGTTACGGAGAGGCAGTATAGGCCGCCCCGGCGGCGCCGGACGGGGCGGTATCCTGCCCGGGTGAGCGAGCGCGAGCGGTGGGTGCCCCTGTCGATGACGCTGGCGGGGATCCCCCTCCGGGGGGTCTCGATCGCGGGGCGGGAGACCTGGTTCCACGTCCCGTCGCTCGACCTCGCCTTCGACGTCGGCCGGGGCCCCGCCGACGTCGTCCCCGCTCCGAACCTCTTCCTCTCGCACGCCCACCTCGACCACGCGGGCGGCCTCGCCTACTGGGCCTCCCAGCGTCGCCTCCTCCGCCTTCCGCCCGCCCGCGTCTTCACCGCCCCGGAGGCCGTCCCGGCCTGGAACCAGATCCTCGCCCTCCACGCGGGCCTGGAAGGGGTCGAGTACCACGTCGCCGTCGAGGGGCTCGCCGCGGGGGCCTCGGTCGACCTCCGGAAGGACCTCGCGGTCTCGGCGTTCCGCGCCGACCACCGCGTGCCGGCGATCGGCTTCGTCGCCTCCGAGGTCCGCCGGCGCCTCGTCCCGGAGTGGCAGGGGAGGCCCGAGGAGGAGATCCGGGACGCGATCCGGCGAGGCGAGGAGCTGACGCACCGGACGCCGCGGCCGCTCGTCGCCTTCTCGGGCGACACGGGCGTCGAGGTCTTCCGGAACGCCCCGCGGGAGGCGTTCGAGGCGAAGGTCTTCCTCCTGGAGTGTTCGTTCGTCGAGCCCGAGGACGTCCCCCGCGCCCGCAACTACGGTCACCTCCACATCGACGACGTGGCCGAGCGGGCCGACCTCTTCGCGAACGAGGCGCTCGTCCTGACCCACCTGACGCTCCGCGAAACACCCCGGGAGCTGCGCCGGACGATCGCGCGCCGCCTCCCCGCCTCGCTCGCCTCGCGGACGGTGCCGTTCCTCCCGCCGGAGTGACGGCTACCGAAACAGCTTCCGTCGGTTCCGGAGGTAGTCGCGGAAGACGAACGAGGCGAGGTCTCCCCCGGCGGCGTAGTAGGCCCGCCCGTGTGCGACCTTCGTCATCGTGTCGACGAAGTCGACGAGGCCGGGGTCGGTCGCGAGCATGAACGTCGTCAGCTGGATCCCCTCGCGGCGGCAGCGCTCCGCCTCGTCGAGCGTCCGGTTCACGATCTTCAGGTCGAGGCCGAACGGGTTCTTGTAGAGCTTCCCGTTCTCGCGGATGCACGACGGCTTGCCGTCGGTGATGAGGAAGAGCTGCCGGTTCCGCGAGCGGCGTGCCTGGAGGAGGCCGCGGCAGAGGGCGATCCCCGCCTTCGTGTTCGTGTGGAACGGGCCGACCTGCGCCTTCGAGAGGGAGTCGATCGGCACCTGCACGGCGTCGTCGCCGAAGAGGACGACGTCGATCGTGTCCTTCGGGTACTTCGAGAGGATCAGCTCCGTCAGCGCGAGCGCGACCTTCTTGGCCGGGGTGAAGCGGTCCTCGCCGTACAGGACCATCGAGTGCGAGATGTCGATCGCGATCGCCGTCGCGCAGGCCGACTGGTGCTCGACCTCGTGGACCTCGAGGTCCTCCGCCGCGATCGCGAGCGTCTCCGGGTCGCGCCGCGCGGCGTTCGTCACGGTCCGGATCCCGTCGAGGCGCGAGAGGTCGTCGCCGAACTCCCACGGGCGCGTCTCCTCGAGGAGGTCGCTCCCCGTCCCCGCCCGCGGGAGCGCGTGGAGCCCGCCTCCCGACTTCTGGAGCGACGTGAAGATCTCCTCGAACGCGGCCCGCCGGATCTGCCGCTCGCCCGCCGCCGCGAGGGCGAGGGCGCCCTCGGCGTCCCGCCCGACGATCCCCTTCTCCTCGAGCGCGGCGAGGAACGCCTCGAGGTCGAGGTTCGGGTCGAGGATTCCCCGCTCCTGCAGCCTCCGCATCACGTCGAGCGCCTCCGCGACGTCCCCCCCGAGCCGGGTGACGAGGTCGAGGAAGAGCTTCAGCAGCTCCTCGAACGTGAAGAGCGACCGGAGGAGGTCGAGGGGGAGCTCCCCGTAGCGGACGTCCATACCCGCAAGATCCTACGTCCCTGGCGCGGGCGCGGACGTTGCGCGTGGGACGAACGTCGCGGCGCGCACTCTTTCGAGGTGGCGGTGCGCGAGGCTTCCCCGGCGCGCCCCGCGGAGGAGAAGCGATGACACCCGACGAGAAACGGGCCGGCGTCGAGAGGATGAAGCCCTGGTTTCACCGGGTCGACCTCGGGGACGGCGTCGTGACGAAGGAGGGGAGCGTCGCGGGCGAGGCCGACGACCACCCCCTCCCGACCTGGGCCGTCGTCTCGACCGCGCTCCCGGAAGACCTCTCGGGGCTCTCGGTCCTCGACGTCGGGTGCAACGCGGGCTTCTACTCGGTGGAGGCGAAGCGGCGGGGCGCCGCGCGGGTCCTCGGCATCGACGCGCAGCGCCGCGAGGTGCGGCAGGCCTCGTTCGTCGCGCGGGCCCTCGGCCTCCCGGTGGAGTTCCGGCGGATGTCGGTCTACGACCTCTCGCCCGAGGCGGCCGGGGTCTTCGACGTGACGCTCGCGCTCGGGCTCGTCTACCACCTGAAGCACCTCGTCCAGGGGCTCGAGCGGCTCCACTCGGTCACGCGAGACCTCCTCGTCCTCGAGACGGCGGTCCTCCTGCCCGCCCTCCTCCCGGCCGGTCCCTTCCCCTACGTCACGGGGCAGCTGACGCGGGACCTCCACCCGATCGGCTACGTCAAGAACTCCCCCGACGCCAAGGAAGCCGTCTTCAACTGGTTCGTGCCGTCGGTCGGGGCGATGGCGTCGATGCTCGAGGACGCCGGGTTCGGCGACGTCCGCTGCGTGGCGACGCCGGGCGACCGGGCCGTCTTCGCCTGCCGGAAGCGGGCCGGCTCCGGCGCCCACGTCCTCCCCGACCTCGCGGCGCGGCTCGAGGTGACGTCGGCGCCGCCGTCCTGCAGGCTCGGAGAGGCGCCGACGCTCTCGGTGCGGGCGACGAACACCGGCCGGAGCGCGTGGAGCGCGCGGGGGGGCGAGGACGGGACGGGGCGCGTCGCGCTCGGCGCGCATCTCTTCCGGGGCGACGAGGAGGTGGAGTGGGTCTGGTCCCGGACCTCGCTCACCTCGGACGTGCCGCCCGGCGGCACCGCGGAGATCGACCTCGCGGCGGCGCTCCCCCTCGAGCCGGGCGAGTACCGCGTCGAGATCGACCTCGTGGCCGAGAACCTCGCCTGGTTCGAGGATCTCGGATCGGCCCTCGCCGAGGTCTCGCTCCTCGTCTCCGACGTGCCGGCGCCGATGCCGTGGTACCGCGTCGCCGGTCTCGAGGAGGGCGTCGCAGGGCGGAGCGGCGCGGCGCCGCGCGTGGCCTCGTACGCCGCCCTCGTCCAGGCGGCAGCCGAGGCGCTCGCCCCGCTCCCCGCGGAGGAGCAGGCCCGTCTCGCGCTCCTCTGGACCACCGGCTGGGCACCGGAAGGAGCGGCCGTCGAGGAGCTGGCGCGAGGCCTCTCGGCGGGCGGAACGCACCTCTCGACGCTCCTTCACGCGCTCGCAAGCGTTCTCGACTCCCGGCCGATCCCGGCGCCCGTTCCGGAGGCGCGGGCCGCCGAGCTGCTGGCGCGCGTCGTCGCGCCGCCGCCAGCGGGCTTCGCCTTCTCGCGCGAGTCGTTCCCGGGCGAGGCGGGCGCCGCCCGCGCGCTCCTCGCGGAGGCGACCT
>CAZNSS010000367.1:0-4610 GCA_964575465.1 uncultured Holophagales bacterium
CCCTCGCGCCGGGAGGGAGCGTCGCCCTCGTGCCGGCGACGACCTCGACGTGGCGCTGGCTCCCGGGAGACGGCTGTCCCGGGGGCGCGCCGCCGCCCGTCACCGTCGAGGTCGTCGCGCCGGCGGGAGCCGTGCAGACGGAGAGCGGTGCGGTCGCGGGCCTTCCGAGCGGCGGGAGCACGTCGTACCGGGGGATCCCGTACGCCGCGTCCACCGCGGGATCCCTCCGCTGGCGCCCTCCGGCGCCCGCTGCCCCGTGGAGCGGGGTGAAGAACGCGACGGCGTTCGGGCCGGCCTGCGCCCAGCTCGACGACGCCGGGATTCCGACCGGCTCGGAGGAGTGCCTCTCCCTCAACGTCTGGGCCCCGGCGACCCCTTCGGGCCCTCCGCTCCCGGTCCTCTTCTTCATCCACGGGGGCGGGAACGCCGCGGGAGCGGGCTCGTACGCGTACTACGACGGCACGGTCTTCGCCGAGAAGGGGCGCGCCGTCGTCGTCACCGTCAACTACAGGCTCTCCTCGTTCGGCTGGCTCGCGCAGCCGTTCCTCTCCGCCGAGACTCGGCGCGGCGTCTCGGGGAACTACGGCGCCCTGGACCTCCTCGCGGCCCTGCGCTGGGTCAGGCGGAACGCCGCCGCGTTCGGAGGCGACCCCTCCCGCGTCACGATCTTCGGCGAGTCGGCCGGCGGCGTGAACGTCTGCACCCTCTTCGCGTCGCCGCTGGCGAGGAACCTCTTCGAACGGGCGCTCGTCGAGAGCGGGGGCTGCACGCAGCGGCCGCTCTCCGAATTCGTCGTGTTCGGCAACACGATCACCGAGAAGGCCGGCTGCGCGTCGGCGCCCGACCCGGCGGCCTGCCTGCGCGCGCTGTCCTTCGAGCGGCTCCTCCTCGCCGTCCCTCCCGTCGTCTCGGTCACCTCGTCGTCGGGTCAGCTCTGGGGGCCGGCGGTCGACGGGTTCGTCCTGCGCGACTCGCCCGAGGTCGCCATGGGGAAGGGCGAGCAGAACCGGGTCCCGTTCGCGATCGGCGCCAACGCGGACGAGACGGGCTCGGCGGCCCCGCCCGTATCGAGCGAGGCGGAGTACCGAGCGCTCGTCTCCGCGCAGTTCGGAGTCCTCGCGCCGTTCGTCCTCGCCCGCTACCCGGCCTCCGCCTACGCGACGCCGCGCAAGGCCTACGTCGCCGCGACGACCGACGCGCGCTTCGTCTGCCCGTCCCGGCGCTTCGCGCGCGCGGCGGCGAAGGGGGGCTCGCCGGTCTTCCGCTACTTCTTCTCCTACCCGGCGAACCGCCTCTTCGGCGCGGTCCACGGGATCGAGATCCCTTTCGTCTTCGGGAGCTTCGGGTCGATCGCGGGCTACGCGCCCGACCCGGCGGCGCTCGCCCTCTCGGAGGCGATGAACGCGTCGTGGGCGCGGTTCGCGGCGACGGGCGATCCGAACGGCGCGGGCCCCACCCCCTGGCCCGCGTACGACGCGGCGCGGGACCGGACGCTCGTCTGGGACGCGCCGGGCGCCGTCGCCGACGGAATCCGGACGGCCGAGTGCGACTTCTGGGACGCCCTCGTCGCTTCGCCCTGAAGTCCCGGCCTCCTTGACCCGGGTCTCTCGGATTCGCTACGGTGAGGGGGGGGCTTCTTGACGGACCGGAGAACCGAGACGAAAGGTCGGAGGGAGTCCGATGCGGCCAGCGCGGGCGAGATCCTCCGGGCGTACGAGGCGACGCTCGAGGGGTGGATCCGGGCCCTCGATCTTCGCGACGGCGAGACCGAGGGGCACAGTCGCCGCGTCGTCGACCTGACGGTGAAGCTCGCCGCCGAGCTCGGCGTCTGCGGCGAGCAGCTCGTTCACGTCCGCCGGGGGGCGCTCCTGCACGACGTCGGGAAGATGGCCCTCCCGGACTCCATCCTCCTGAAAGCGGGCGAGCTCGACGAGGAGGAGCAGGCGCTCATGCGCCGCCATCCCGAGCACGCCTGGGAGATGCTGAAGGGGATCGGATTCCTGAGACCCGCGCTCGACATCCCCTACTGCCACCACGAGCGCTGGGACGGTACCGGCTACCCGCGGGGCCTGCGAGCGGAGCAGACCCCCTTCACCGCGCGGCTCTTCGCCGTCGTCGACGTCTGGGATGCTCTCCGCTACGACCGCGCCTACCGGGCCGGCTGGCCGGCGCAGAAGGTCAAGGAGCACCTCGCCGAGGGCGCCGGCTTCCACTTCGACCCGGCGGTCGTCCCGGTCTTCCTCCGCATCCTGGAGCGCGACGGGGAGCCCGTCTTCGCGGACGCCGCGAACGGCCGCTGAAGCCCGTCCTCCCTACCGGGGGGAGTTCTTCTCCCAGGTTCCGTAGATCGGGTTCGGAAGGGCGAAGAAACGGACGCCGAAGTCGGAGAAGGCCGACTCGTCCTTTTCGCGGAGCGCCTGGCTCTGGTCGGGGAAGTCCTGGATGTTGTCGCCGACCCAGACGAGGATCTCGACGGGGCCGGCGCCGGGAAGGGCGCTCCCCGCCGCGATGGCCTTCCAGCGCCCCTCCTTCCGGTCCCCGCCGTCGTCGGGGCGGCAGACGAGGAGGTCGTAGGGGAGGCCGATGGCGTCGAGATTCGCGCCGACGTCCGCGCAGACCGACTGCGCCGTGTTCGTCACGACGGCCACGCGCCCGCCGAGCCTCCGCACTCCGGCGAGGAACGTCGCGGCGCCCGGCACCGCGGTGCGCTCCCTCCGCTGGACCCAGGCCTTCCAGGCGGCGTCCGTGTGGAAGAGGCCCTTCCTCTGGAGCTCGAGCTCGTAGCCGGAGTTGTCGATGATCGTCTCGTCCGCGTCGACCGAGACGCCCCAGCTGCCGGCGGGCCGTCCGGCCGAGAGCTTCTCCGCCGCCGCGAGCGCGGCCCGGTAGGTCTCGATCGTGATCGCCCGGTACTCGGCGGAGTTCCGGACCCAGTGGAGCTCGTCGGTCGGGGCGCCGGCCGGCTTCGCCGCGAGCGTGCTCCCGGTGGGACCGGCCGTCGAGGCCGCGGGGGCCGTGCGGGGAGCCGTCGCCGCCGGAGCGCAGGCGAGGGCCGCAAGCGGGAGGGCGAGGAGGAGGGTGGCGTGGCGCAGGGGGAGGAGCTTCTTCATTCGGAGAGTGGAGTCTAGCCTCGCCGGGCTTGAATAAGGCCCGGCGTCGCGCCATCGTTGCCGGGTGAGGCGAGCGCTCCTCCTGTTTCTCGTCGCGGGCCCCGTCGCGGCTGCCGGGGTCGTCGGCAACGGGACGCCAGGCTCCTGCACGGACGCCGCGCTCGCCGCCGCGCTCGCGGGCGGGGGCGTCGTGACCTTCTCGTGCGGCGGGCCGGTGACGGTCCCGATCGCATCGACGAAGACGATCTCGGCCGCCGTGCCGACGGACGTCGACGGCGGCGGCCTCGTGACGCTGGACGGACGGGACGCGGTGAGGCTCTTCTCCATCGCCTACCAGAGGCAGCTCACCCTCCGGAACCTGACGCTTCGCCGCGGCCGGGCCGTCGACTTCGGCGCCGCGGTGCGGAGCGAGTACCACGAACGCGGAACGCCGGCGCTCGCGGTCCGGAACGTCCGCTTCGAGGACAACGTCTGCACCCAGGCCGGCGACGACGTCGGCGGCGGCGCGATCTACCTCCTCGGAGGCGTCTCCACGGTCGACGGGAGCACGTTCCTCGGGAACCGGGGCGGAAACGGCGGCGCCATCGGCTACCTCGGCGGCGACGGGACCGGGCCCGCGAACGGCCTCGCCCTCCGCGACTCCCTCTTCGCCGCCAACGAGACGCAGGCCCGGGTCTCGAGCTTCGGAGCGACCGGGGGCGCTCTCTACGTCGACGGCGCGGGGGACGGCGAGGTCCGCGTCGAGCGCTGCACGTTCCGCGACAACGTCGCCTGGGCGGGAGGCGCGATCCACTCCGTCATGTACCAGGCTCCCCAGGCGCTCGTCGTCGCCGACTCGACGTTCCTCGAGAACCGCGCGACGGGGGGAAACGGCGGGGCGATCTACCACCAGGACGGCTCGCTGGAGCTCACCGGGTCGCTCGTCGCGGGGAACCGGGCCTTCTCGCAGGGGGGCGGCCTCTGGCTCTACCACCCGACGTCCGCGGCGATCACGAACGTGACGTTCACGGCGAACCGGGCCGAGGGGGCGCAGGCGCCGTCCGGCTACGCGATCGGCGGCGGCTTCTCGATCTACCCGACGGGCGCGAACGTCGCGCTCTCCCACCTCACCGTCACGCACAACCACGCGGGGTGGACGGGCGGCGGCATCACCGTCGCGGCTCCCGCGTCGAACGTGACGATCCGCGCCTCCCTCGTGGCATACAACTCGGCGGCGAACGGCGGGAACCCGTGGAACATCGGCAGGAACTGCGACGTCGGGTCACCGCCGATGACGAGCGGCGGCGACGTGATCGAGTACCCGCAGCGGAACCTGAACGACGGCAACGACGAGAACTGCGTCGCCGTGCCGGTCGTCGCCGACCCGCTGCTCGGGCCGCTCGCGGACCACGGCGGCCTCGTCGAGACGGTCTCGCTCCTCCCGGGGAGCCCCGCGGTCGACGCGGCCTTCGCCGGCTGCGCCTCTTCCGTCGACGCCCGTGGCGCGGCGCGCCCCGCGGG
>CAZNSS010000368.1:0-2718 GCA_964575465.1 uncultured Holophagales bacterium
GATCGACCGGATCGCGATGCTCCTCCACGGCATCCCCGACCTGCGGCTCCTCTTCGAGAACGACGTCCGGTTCCTCGACCGGACGTGGAGTTAGCTCCATGAAGTTCCGCCTCGAATGGCTCGGGCAGTACCTGCCCGGCGAGCTCCCCGGCCTCGCCACGCTCCGCCGCCGCCTCACCGACGTCGGCTTCATCGTGGAAGGGACGGAAGGGGAGGGGCGCGACGCGGTGCTCGAGGTCGAGCTGACGGCGAACCGCCCCGACGGGATGAACCACCGCGGCCTCGACCGCGAGGCGGCCTGCGCCCTCGGGCGCACGTTCCGCGACGTGCCCGCCCCGGCTCCCGCCGAGGGGCCCGTCGACGCGGCCTCGCTCGCGACGGTGTCGATCGAGGAGCCGGAGCTCTGCTCGC
The DNA here is from genome assembly GCA_964575465.1 of uncultured Holophagales bacterium. Classification (GTDB taxonomy): domain Bacteria; phylum Acidobacteriota; class Thermoanaerobaculia; order UBA5066; family UBA5066; genus UBA5066. Next base: position 412 of record CAZNSS010000368.1, read on the forward strand.
GCTACTCGGCGCGGGTGATCGAGGGGATCCGCGTACGTGAGTCGGCCGCGTCGGTGCAGGAGCGCCTGCGGGGCCTCGGGATGAACCCGATCAGCGCGCCGGTCGACGCGACGAACCAGGTTCTCTGGGACATCGGGCAGCCGACGCACGCCTTCGACCTCGACACCCTCGCGAAGGGCCCCGACGGCCGCCCGTCGATCGTCGTCCGCCGCGCCCGCACCGGGGAGAAGCTCGTCACGCTCGACGGTATCGAGCGGACGCTCGGCCCCGAGCACCTCGTCATCGCCGACGCCCGGAAGCCGGTCGCCCTCGCGGGCGTCATGGGCGGCCTCGCGACGGCCATCACGCCGTCGACGACCCGGGTCCTCCTCGAGTCGGCCCACTTCGGCGCGACGGCGGTGCGAAAGACCGCGCGGCTCCTCGGAATGCACACCGACGCCTCTCACCGCTTCGAGCGCGGGACCGACCCGGCGACGACCGGCGAAGGGCTGAACCGGGTCGCTGCGCTCCTCGTCGCGGACTGCGGCGGGACGGTGGCGAAGGGGCTCGTCGACGTCGTGGCGCGCGAGATCGCTCCGAAGAAGGTCACGCTCCGCCACGCCCGTCTCGTCTCCTTCCTCGGCATGGACGTGCCGCTCGGTCGGTGCGTCGAGATCCTGTCGGCGCTCTCCTTCGGGATCGCAGAAAGGGAGCCGGGTGTCCTCGAGGTGACGGTCCCGAGCTGGCGGGTCGACGTCGACAGGGAGTGCGACCTGATCGAGGAGGTCATCCGGGTCGTCGGGTACGGAGCCCTCCCGGAGACGCTCCCTCACGCCTTCAACCCGACCTGGTCCGAGCCGATCCTCGCCCGGGAGGACCGGGCCCGCGACGTCCTCGCGGCCGCGGGCCTCGTCGAGGCGTGCAGCTACTCGTTCGTCTCGGCCGAGGAGAACGCGCCGTTCGCCTCCGCCGTGGCCGGCACGGCCCCCGTGATCGCGAACGCCCTCGGCGAGCCGTTCACGACGATGCGGGCGACGCCGGTGATCGGCCTCCTCCGGTCCGCCCGGCACAACGTCCGCCGGGGCCATCATGACCTCGCCCTCTTCGAGGTCGGGCGCTCGTACGCCCTCCTCGGCGGCCGGCCCGTCGAGAGCCGCCGGGCGGCGATCCTCCTTCAGGGGCGCCGGGGGGTGCACTGGGCTGCCGACGCGCGGCCGGCGGACTTCTTCGACGGCTCGGGCGCGGTCGCGGCCCTCTTCGCCGGGTTCGGCGCCGAGGCGCCCATCTTCCGGCCGGCGGCCCTCTCGTTCCTCGCCCCGGGCCGTTCGGCCGAGGTGGTGGCGGGAGGAGCCGTCATCGGCTGGGTCGGCGTCCTCGCCGGCACCCTCGCCACGGCCTGGGATCTCGGGGAGGCGATCGTGGCCGACGTCGACCTCGCGGCCCTTCCCGTCCTGCCACCCCCCTCATCCGTCGAGATGCCGTCGCGGTTCCCGGGGAGCGACGTCGACCTCACGGTCACGCATCCCCTGTCGGTCCCCTGGGAGACGCTCGCGGCGGCGGTCCGGAAGGACGCCCCCGCGGAGCTCCTCCGGGTCGACGCGAAGTACCTCTGGCGCGGAGCCGGAGTCCCGGAGGGGAACCTGAAGACGACCCTCACCGTGGCGTTCGGGGCCCCGGAACGCTCCCTGGAGCGGGACGAGATCAACCGCTGGCGCGACGAAGCGGCCCGGCGCCTCCTCGCCGTCCCCGGGACGGCCGTGGACGGGATTTCCTGAAGGAGAACGAAATGAGCGGTAAGAAGGAAAAGGCCCTCGCCGAGGAGACTCCCGCGGTCGCGGAGCTCGAGCAGCTGCTCACCGCGATGGAGGAGCGGGTTTCCCGCGTCCTGGCGGCCGCTCAGGCTGCCGCCGCCGAGAATTCCCGGCTTCGGGGCGCCCTCGAGGAGACGGCCGCCGAGCGGGACCGCCTGAAGGCAGAGCTCGCCGACAGCCGGGAAGGGGCCGTCCAGGTCGCCGAGCTGAACGAGAAGCTTTCTCGCCTCGCTTCGGAGCGGGAAGAGGTGCGCGCCCGTATCGAGCGTCTGGTCAAGAGCTTGGAGGAGACTCCCGGGGAAGCGTAAGTTCACGCGTGCTATCCTTCCGGGCGGCAGCAGGGAAGGAGAGCTGCCGGGATGGAGAACAGGCCGAACGTCACTCAGGTAGAGATCTTCGGACAGACGTATTCGGTTCGCGCGGCCGGAGAGGCGGAGTACATCCAGGACCTCGCCGCTTTCGTGGACAGGAAGATGCGGGAGGTGGCGACGCACGCCCCGACCGTCGACTCGACGAA
>CAZNSS010000368.1:2818-4586 GCA_964575465.1 uncultured Holophagales bacterium
CCGGCCACCCTGTGACGCCCCGGCTCCGGCCGGGGAACTGACGGGTCGCCCCGGGGCGTTCTCCCTGTTCTGGCGCGGGTTCAAAGACTCAGGCTCACACGGCCGAGGCGGGGGCCTTTTCCCCGCGAGGGTGTCGTAGCGCAGCAGGCTCCCCGGAATCCCGGTACGGCTTCCCGGCACAGGGTCACCCTCGAAGAGACACGAGACGAGGGGGACCACAGGTGAATCCAATCATTTACGTCGCCATTGCCGCGATCCTTCTCGTGGCGGCGAGCGTGTTCTTCGTCCTCGCGACGAAGGCGAAAGGGAGCGCCGAGCAGGCCCGTTCCCTGGCCGACCTCGAGGCGAAGAAGGTCCTCGAGACGGCGAAGCTGCAGGCCGAGGCGGAGGTTCGCCGCGCCCAGGCGGCCGCGCAGAAGGCGGAGCTCGACGCCAAGGAGCAGCTCCTCAAGGCCCGCGAGGCCGTCGACGAGGAGGTCGCCCGGCGGCGGAACGACCTCGCCGAGCTCGAGAAGAGGCTCCTCGCCAAGGAGGAGTCCCTCGACCGGAAGATCGGGACCGCCGAGAAGCGCGAGCAGGATGCCGAGAACCGCGCGAAGAACCTCGAGAAGAGGGAGAAGCGCGTCTCCGAGATCGAGGAGGAGGCCCAGAAGGAGGCCGACGCCCTCGTGGCCGCGCAGAGGGCCAAGCTCGAGCAGGTCGCCGGGCTGACCGCCGAGCAGGCCAAGAAGGACCTCGTCCGAGAGCTCGAGAACGAGGCCCGGCTCGAGGCGACCGGCCTGATCCGGCGCATCGAGGAGGACGCGGTCGACAACGCCCAGATGAAGGCGAAGCGCCTCCTCGCGATGACGACCCAGCGGATGGCCTCGGACTACGTCGCGGAGACGACGGTGACCGTCCTCGACCTCCCGAGCGACGAGATGAAGGGGCGCATCATCGGCCGCGAGGGGCGGAACATCCGCGCCGTCGAGGCGGCGACCGGGGTCGACATCATCATCGACGACACGCCGGAGGCGGTCCTCCTCTCGTCCTTCGACCCGATCCGGCGCGAGGTCGCCCGCCGGGCGCTCGAGCGGCTCATCCAGGACGGCCGCATCCATCCCGGGCGGATCGAGGAGGTCGTCGAGAAGGTCCGCGGCGAGCTCTGGGAAGACCTCAAGAAGACGGGAGAGGCGGCGGCCTACGAGTTCGGAATCGCCGACCTCCACCCGGAGCTCGTGAAGCTCCTCGGCCGCCTGAAGTACCGGACGAGCTACGGGCAGAGCGTCCTGCAGCACTCCAAGGAGGTCGCCTGGGCCGCCTGCCACATGGCGAGCGAGCTGAAGGTCGACGTCGTCGTCGCCAAGCGGGCCGGCCTCCTACACGACATCGGCAAGGCGATCGACCGGGAGCAGGAGGGGACGCACCTCGAGCTCGGCCGGCAGCTCCTGAAGAAGTTCGGCGAGACCGAGGCGGTGATCCACGGCATGGAGTGCCACCACGGCGACTACGAGCCGCGGACGATCGAGGCCGTCCTCGTGAACGCGGCGGACGCCATCTCGGCGGCGCGCCCCGGCGCGCGGCGCGAGATCATCGAGACCTACGTCAAGCGGCTGGAAAAGCTCGAGCTGATGACGCAGGGGATGAAGGGGGTCGAGAAGACCTTCGCCATCCAGGCGGGGCGCGAGCTGCGCGTCATCGTCGACGCCAAGCAGGTGAACGATTCCGACTGCTTCTGGATGTCGAAGGACCTCGCCAAGCGGATCCAGTCCGAGCTCCAGTACCCCGG
>CAZNSS010000369.1:0-4569 GCA_964575465.1 uncultured Holophagales bacterium
GGTTCCGGAAGGGGAAGCGGCTCGCGCTGATGATCCGGAACGAGAACGCGAGCCCCGTCTTCACCACCGATTTCCTCAGGCGCCTCTTCGAGGAGGAGGGGGCCGGCCTCTTCGACTCGCGGCAGGCCATCCTCGGCCACCTGCAGCAGGGCGGGGACCCGACGCCGTTCGACCGGATCGTCGCGATCCGCTCGACGGCCCGGGCGGTCGAGGTCCTCCTCGAGGAGAGCGGGAAGGACGACCCGGCGGCGTGCTACCTCGGGTTCCAGGCGGGGCGCCTGACGGCGTTCCCGCTCGCGGAGCTGCCGGCGAACGTGGAGGACGAGTTCGAGCGGGCGAAGGCGCCGTGGTGGCGCGCCGTCGAGCCGGTCGTCCGCCTCCTCGGGCAGCCGGGACCGGGGGCGGGCGCGGGGTGACGGGCGCCCCGGATTCGGAGAGCCCGGCCTCTCCGCTCGGTACCGGCGGGGAGCGCCCGGCGCGTGTCCGTCGCGATTCCCGCGTTCTCCTTCTTCTCCTGCTGGTCCTCGCGCTCGCCTGGCTGTGGCTCTCTCAGGTCGTGCTGGTGGTCGCTCAGGGCGACGCGGGCCACGACGACGCTCTCTTCGTCCGGCTCGCGTCGTCCATCGCGAACGGACGCTGGCTGGGGCCCTACGACGAGAGGACCCTGATCAAGGGAGCGGGTTACCCGTTGTTCCTCGGAGCGTGCGCGGCAGCGGGAGTCCCCGCTCACCTCGCGCAGGGGTCGCTCCACGTGGCGGCCTCGGCCCTCGCCGTCTGGGCGCTTGGACCCCTCCTGCGCAGACGGAGCACCGTGGCTCTCGTATTCGCCGTGGTTCTCGCTCAGCCGTTGCCGTATCCGTTCCTCGCACGCGAGGCGATCTACCCCGATCTGTCTCTCGCCACGATGGCGCTCGTGGTCGGGATCCTCCTTCGAGCCGATGCGTCGCCCCGTCAGCTGGCGGCGATGGCCAGTGCGCTGGGGGCCGTGCTGGGGGCGTTGTGGATAACGCGCGAAGAAGGTGCCTGGATCGTTCCCGCGCTTCTTGTCGCCCTGCTCCTGATCGTGTGGAGGTGGGGCCGTCTCTTCCGGGCCTGTCCGGTCGGGCCGGGTCGGAGGATTCTCGCCCTTCTCCCGGCGGTCGCGACCTTCCTCTCCGTCGTCCTGGCGATCCGGACGGCCAACTTCCGCGCCTACGGTGTCTTCACGGGAGTGGAGACTGTCTCGGAGCCTTTCGTGTCGGCCTACGGGGCGCTGTCGAGGGTCGATCACCGGTCCCGGAGGAGATTCGTCCCCGTTCCGCGGGAGGTCCGGGAGGCGGTCTACCGCGTGAGCCCGTCCCTGCGAAGCGTACGCGCCGGGCTCGAGGGAGACGTGGGCGCCTTCTGGGGCCGCATCAGCTGCGAATCGATTCCTTCGACCTGCGGAGACATCGGTGGGGGCTGGTTCCAGTGGGCGCTTCGGGACGCTGCGGCGCGGACGGGGCAGCACCGGACGGCGACGGTCGCTCGCGCGTTCTATCTCGCGCTTGCCGATGAGGTGAACCGGGCGTGCGAGCGGGGCGACCTGCCCTGCGGTCCCGCGCGGAGCACGATGGCACCCGTGGAGACGTGGTCTGTCGTCGGTTCGATCCTGCGCGACCCTCTCCCGGTCGCGACGGCGTTCACGAGGTGGATGAGCGTGCTCGAAGCCTATCTCGACCCGCGCTGGAGCTCGGGCACGGAGGACGCTCTCAGGCCGTTCCAGGAGGTGGCTCGCGGCCGCCTCGCCCCGGTTCGCACTCTCCGGGTCACGGTCCGGGGCTGGGCCTTCTCCGCTGACGGCGGACCGGTCGATGTCGCGCTCCAGGAGGGGGCGCATCGGACCCCGGCTCCGGACGTCGTCTGGTCGGACTCACCCGACGTGGCGGAGACCTTCGGCAATCCCCTCCTGGCGCGGTGCCGGTTCTCCCTGACGGGGGCGTGCGGAGGAGACTGCGCCCTCACGATCCAGTCCCCGGGAGGCGAGGTCGGGCGAACCGTCCTGCCCGAGAAGGGATCGTTCCGGCCCGCCGCGGGCAGAGGGGTCGAGGCCTGGGTCGACGAGGTGGCCTGGGTGGGCCGCGAGGTCCGGGCCGGCACGACCGATCGCCTGGATCGTTTCCGTCGGCGGCTCCTGAGAGCCGTCGCGCGCGCCTACCGGTTCGGCCTCCCCGTGGCGACGGGGATGGCCGTCGTCGCCGCTCTCGCCGCCGGGTGGATCGCCCGGAAGAGGAAGAAGAGCCCGCTCCCGTCCGCCGCGGCGGCCGTCCTGTTCCTCGCGGTCGCCTCCCGCGTCGGGCTCGTGGAGGTCGTGAACCGGACGTCGTTTCCGACCAGCTTCGGGTATCTGCTGCCAGCCGTCCCCGTCCTGATCCTGTTCGTCGTGGCGTCCCTGCTTTCGCTGAGCGAGGCACTGGAGGGCGCCACCCCCGGCGAACGAAGAGGGTCCCCTTCCTGGAGCGTTTCGCCCTCGAAGTAGGAGCCGCTCCCGGTGCCGGACTCGTCCCGGTGCCCGGCGGGGACGGGGACGATCGGCGGGAGCTCGTTCTCGACGAGGTCGCCGAAACGGTCGCGGACGTCGGAGAGCGACATGCCGCACGCCGCCGCGAACCGCGCGAGCTCGTGCGGGTCCTCGAATTCGTCGCGGCGCAGCCGGATCATGTAGCGGCGCGCGATCCCCGGGCCAGGGGCACTGGAGCGGGACGACTGGCGCCCACGGGCGGCTGCACCTCGCGACGCGCTTCGAGCGGCGCCGGGATCGGATCCGTGCGGCCGGCCCGGCAGGGCCCGGGTGCTTGCCAGGGTGCTGCTAGCATCCCCGGGTGGAACTCGCTGTCGGGTCCGCGACGCCCGCGAAAGGCACTCTATCGCGGGAAGCGCCGCTGCCGACCGGACCGCGCCACCTGCTCGTCGAGCTGACGAAGGCCTGCAACCTCCGGTGCCTCCACTGCGCCGTCAGCTCACCCGAATACGTCGGCGAGAGTCTCCCTTGGTCCTTCTTCGAGAAGGTCCTCCCGACGCTGCGGCGCCTCCGCCCCTCGGTGGAGCTGTCGGGCCATGGCGAGAGCCTCGTCTACAAGCGCTTCTTCGAGGCGTTCGCGGCCGTCGTCGAGGCGGGCTGCCAGGTCGGCTTCACGACGAACGCGACGCTGCTGACGCCCGAGCTCTCCGAGCGGATGCTGGCCCACGCCGGACCCGGAGGCTGGGCTCACGTGACGGTCTCGATCGACGCCGCCGAGAGAGAGCTTTTCGAGCGCCTCCGGCGGGGCGCCCGCTTCCCGACGATCGTCGCGAACCTCGAGGCGCTGCGCGACGCCAAGCGCTGCCGCGGCCTCGAGCATCCCGTCGTCGCTTTCAACACCGTCCTGATGCGCGACAACCTCGGGCAGCTCCCCGGGATCGTCCGCCTCGCCTCGCAGGTCGGCGCGGCTTCGGTGACCGTCGTCGAGCTCCTCGAGTACGACCACTTCCGCGGGCACGGGCTCGAGGCCGAGGCGGGCGAGGTCGCACGCGTCGTCTCTTCCGCGCGGGCTGAGGCCGCGAGCTGCGGCGTGGCCCTGACGCTCGTCCCGGGCCTCGCCGAGCTCATCGGGGAGGCGGCGTGAGCGAGCTCCCGGCGCGGCGGCTCAAGGACTGCCTCGACCCCTGGACGGGGATCGTCGTCGGCACGAACGGCGACGTCACTCCGTGCTGCCACACGTTCCAACGCGTCGGAAATCTGGGCGAGGAGGGGCTCGACGCCATCTGGGAGGGTCCCCGTTCGCGAACCTTCCGGGCCTTCCTCGCGAGCACCTCGCCCCTCCCGGTCTGCTCCTCGTGCTTCGTCCGCGGCTGGCGGACCGAGCCATCGCCTCCTCCCCCCCCTTCGCCCTCGATCGGGCGGAGGCTGCTCGACGCGGCCGGCCTCGGGCGGCCGAAGCCGCGGCTGAAGCTCTGGTCGGACCGGGCGGTCCAAGACCCGAGGGAGCCGATCTCGGTCAACGTCGGCCTCGAGGCCGGCCGCCTCCGGGGCGGGGGCCTCCTCGACCTCTACCTCTGGGCCGACGACCCGTCGTCGACGCGCCACTTCGTCACGTTCAAGGGGCGCTGGCTGGCGTCCGGGCCCGAGACGATGCCGATCCTGTCGCGGATGGAGCCGATCGATTTCGAATGGCTCGAGGTCCGCGCGGTCGCCTCCCGCGAGTGGACCGCGGGGGTGTGGAGGTTCTCCGCCGCGCTGACCCCCGCGGACCGCGGCTCTCTCGACCGCCCACACCTCCTCGCGACGGCGACCTGCGTCGTGACGGAGGCGAAGGCCGCCGGCTTCCCTGGCGCCGGTGTAGGCCGGGCCTACAGCGTCTCCCCCTCGAAGTAGGAGCCGCTCCCGGGGCCGGACTCGTCCCGGTGCCCGGCGGGGACGAGGCTGATCGGCGGGAGCTCGTTCTCGACGAGGTAGCCGAAGCGGTCGCGGAAGTCGGAGAGCGACATGCCGCACGTCGCCGCGAACCGCGCGAGCTCGTGCGGGTCCTCGAAGTCGTCGCGGCGCAGCCGGATCATGTAGCGGCGCGCGAT
>CAZNSS010000370.1:0-4552 GCA_964575465.1 uncultured Holophagales bacterium
CGCCGACGAGGAGACGGCTGGCGAGGCGCTGGCCCAGGCGCTCGCCGACGAGCGGGCGCTCGTCCGCTCGGCCGCCGCGGAGACGATCGCCCGTCGGCCGGTCTCCACCGGGGGCGGATCGCTCGCGGCGGCGGTCGCCGAGGCGCTCGTCTCGGAGGGAGACCGCTACGTCCTCCGGTCGCTCCTCGTCGCGGCGAGATCGGTCCCCGATGCCGCGATGGTCGAGCCGCTGACCCTCGTCCTCGCGCAGGAGACGATTCCCTCGGAGGCCGAGGCGGCTGCCGAGGCCCTCGCCGCCCGGTTCCCCGACGAATGTCGCATCGCCTGGACGCACGCTCCGGCGCGGGCCGAGAGAAGGTGGGCCCGGGCCCTCTCGGCCGCCGGGCGCCGCCGCCCGCGCGGCCCGGGGGCGACGTGACGAACAACCGCCCGCTGGAGCTGGCCGAGACGGTCTTCCGCCTCTACCAGGACCTCCTCTGCCGCCGCACCGGCTTCCTCGTGGCCGACGCCCAGAGGGCGAGGCTCGAGAGCCGGCTCGCGGCCGAGGCGAGGAGCGCCGGGTCGTTCTACCAGCTCTACGGGAGGCTGCGGAACGAGCCGCCCGACTCCCCGCTCTTCGGCCGACTTCTCGACGCGGCGGTGAACGGGGAGACCTACTTCTTTCGCGACGCCGCGAGTCTCCGGGCGTTTTCGGAGGAGATCGCCCCCGAGCGTCTCCTGGCCGGAGGGCAGGACGGCGTCCTGGACGTCTGGTCTGCCGGATGCGCGACGGGGGAGGAGGCGTACAGTCTCTCGATCGTCCTCCACGAGCGGGGGATCCTCCCCGGAAGGCGAGTCCGGATCCTCGGCACCGACCTCTCGCCGGCTCACGTGAGGAGGGCGCGGGCGGGCGTCTACGGGCCGCAGGCGCTTCGCGCCACCGCGCCGGAGCGGCGGCGCGAGCACTTCGAGGCGGCGGGAGGGGGACTCTTCCGCCTCAGGACCGGGCTCGCGACGCCCGTCCTCTTCGAGGCGCGGAACCTCCTCGACGAGCCCGTCAACGGGCCGGTGTTCGACGTCATCCTCTGCCGGAACGTCCTGATCTACCTCGGCGAAGAGGCTCGCTCGCGCGTCGTCGAGATCCTCGCGTCGCGACTGAAGCCGGGCGGGTACATCCTCCTCGGCGCGAGCGACGCTCTCGCCGCAGCCTCCTCGTCCCTCACGCTCGTCCGGCTCTCGAACGACGTGGCGTACCGGAGGTAGGCGGGTGCGGGTCCTGGTCGTGGAGGACTCGGCCTACCAGAGGCTGAGGATCGTCGAAGCGCTGCGGGGAACCGCCGCCGTGACCGATGTCGAGGCGGTCGGGACGGGGGAGGAGGCGATCCGGCGCCTTCTGACGCACGACTTCGGTCTCGTCACGCTCGACCTCGGCCTGCCGGGAATGGACGGGCACGCGGTTCTCCGCTGGATCATGGCGAACCGGCCCCTCCCGGTGGTCGTCATTTCGTCCGACCAGGACGAGAGGAACGCGCTGCTGGCGCTCGAGGCCGGGGCCCTCGAAGTCCTCGGCAAGGCGGGGGCGCACCCCGAAAGCCTCGGCCGCTGGAAGAAGCGCCTCGCCGAAGTCGTCGACGGTGCCCGGGCTCTGTCGATGGAGAGCCTGCGGCGCCGGGCGACGGAGCGGGCCGGCGGTCCACCGCCGAGCGGCTCGATTCCGCGCGAGTCGCGCTTCGAGGCCCATCCGGGCGGGTCTCCGGGGCTCGTCGTCGCCGCCTCGACCGGCGGGCCTCCCGCCCTCCGCGAGCTGTTCCTCGGGCTCCCGCCCCAGAACGCCGTCGTCGGGGTCGCCCAGCACATGCCGCCCCCGTTCACCCGTTCGCTCGCGCAGCGCCTCTCCTCGGGGACGTCCTGGGACGTTCGCGAAGCCGTGAGCGGCGCGGAGGCCTCGCCCGGGATCGTCTGGATCGCGCCGGGCGGGGCGCACCTCGAGATCGTCCGGCACGGCGAACGCCTCCTGCTGAACGTCGCCCCGCACGTGCCGCGGTTCCGCTGGTGCCCCTCGGCCGACCTCCTGTTCGCCTCGGCCGCCTCGGCGTTCGGGCCACGCCTCGTCGGCGTGGTCCTGACCGGCATGGGGGACGACGGGGCCGAGGGGAGCCGCGCGATCGCCGCCGCCGGCGGGACCGTGCTCTGCGAGTCGCGCGAGACGGCGGTGATCCCCGGGATGCCCGACGCTGCCGCCCGTGCCGTTCCCGGGGCGAACCGGGTCCCGCTGCCGCTCCTGCCGGGCGAGATCGGGAAGCGCCTCGCGGACGCGGCCCGCGCGTAGCGCCCGTCCCCATTGCTACACTCGGCGTCCCTTATGGACGCACGCGAAGAACGCACCGCTCTCGAGAAGAAGTGGCAGGCCCGCTGGGACGCCGACCGGGCCGCCTTCGTCGACACGCACGACCCGTCGGCGAAGGGGACCTACCTCCTCGTCATGCTCCCGTACCCGTCGGGGGACCGGCTCCACGTCGGGCACGCGCGGACCTACTTCCTGACGGACGCGCTCCACCGCTACCTCCGGCAGAAGGGTGAGAAGGTCTTCTGCCCGATGGGCTGGGACGCCTTCGGCCTCCCCGCGGAGAACTTCGCGATCCAGCGCGGCATCCCGCCGCGCGAGTCGACGCTCGCGAACATCGCCGCGATGAAGGAGCAGTTCGCGGGGTGGGGCGTCCTCTACGACTGGACGAAGGAAGTCACGACCTTCGCGCCGGAGTACTACCGCTGGAACCAGTGGTTCTTCCTGCGCATGCTCGAGAAGGGACTCGCCTACCGGAAGAAGGGGACCGTCAACTGGTGCCCCTCCTGCCAGACGGTCCTCGCGAACGAGCAGGCCGAGGGGGGCACCTGCGAGCGCTGCAAGAGCGCCGTCGAGCAGCGCGAGCTCGAGCAGTGGTTCCTGAAGATCACGGAGTACGCCGACAGCCTGCTCGCCGGCCTCGACCAGCTCGGGAAGTGGTCCGAGAAGGTCCGGACGATGCAGAGGAACTGGATCGGCCGCTCCGTCGGTGCCGACCTCGAGTTCGAGGTGCCGAAGCTCGGCGAGCGGCTGCAGGTCTTCACGACGCGGCCCGACACCGTCTACGGCGCGACCGCGATGATCCTCGCCCCCGAGCACCCGGCCGTGCCGCGCCTCCTCGAGGGGCATCCCGAGAGGGCCGCGCTCGAGGAGTGGGTGAAGACGATCCGGGGCCAGGACCGCGTACAGCGCGAGTCCGAGGGGGCCGAGAAGGACGGCCGCTTCACGGGCGCGCACGCGATCAACCCGTTCACGGGCGAGGAGATGCCGATCTGGATGGCGAACTTCGTCCTCGCCGGCTATGGCACCGGGGCCATCATGGCCGTCCCGGCGCACGACGAGCGCGACCACGAGTTCGCCACGAAGTACGGCCTCCCGATCCGCGAGGTGATCCGCCGGCCCGAGGGGGCCGACGCGTCGGTCGCCTGCTGGACCGGCGAGGGGACGATGACGGCCTCCGGCCCGTACGACGGCATGGCGTCGGAAGCGGGGCGCGAGGCGATCGCCGCCGAGGCGACGAAGCGCGGCATCGGCGGGGCACGCGTCCGCTACCGGCTCCGCGACTGGCTCATCTCGCGCCAGCGCTACTGGGGGACGCCGATCCCGATGGTGAAGTGTCCGGCCTGCGGCTGGGTGCCGGTGCCCGACGACCAGCTCCCGGTCCTCCTCCCGAAGGACGCTCCGTTCACGGGAAAGGGAGGGAACCCGCTCGAGAAGGTCGAGGCGTTCCTGAAGACGCCGTGCCCGAAGTGCGGCGGCGAGGCCCGCCGCGAGACCGACACGATGGACACGTTCGTCGACTCGTCCTGGTACTACCTCCGGTACCTCGACCCGGCGAACGACCGTGCCCCTTTCGACCCGGCCGTCATCGCGCGCTGGGCGCCGGTGAACCAGTACATCGGCGGGATCGAGCACGCGATCCTCCACCTCCTCTACGCGCGCTTCTTCGCCCGGGTCATGAAGGACCTCGGCCTGATCGGGTTCGAGGAGCCGTTCTCGGCCCTCTTCAACCAGGGGATGATCACGAGGATGTCGCCCGGCGGGCGCGTCGAGAAGATGTCGAAGTCGCGCGGGAACTCGGTGTCGCTCGACCCGCTCATCGCCGCGAAGGGCGCTGACGCGGTCCGCGCCTACGTGCTCTTCCTCGGGCCTCCCGAGTCGGACGCCGAGTGGAGCGACGACCAGATCGCCGGCCCCGAGCGTTTCCTCTACCGCGTCAAGGCGCTCGTCGAGAGCTTCCTGAAGGCGCACGGCACGGCGCCGCACGCCCCGGCGGTGCCCGACTCGCCGGCGGCCCGGAAGCGGCACATCGCGATCCGGACGCTCACGCACGACTTCGACAACTTCTCGTTCCACACGGCCGTCGCGCACCTGATGGAGTTCTCGCACCACGTGGCGGGGCTCGTCGGCGACGCAAAGGCCGACCCCGGCGAGACCCGCGCGTCGATCCTGGCGCTCCTGGCGCTCCTCCACCCGATCGCGCCGCACCTCACCGAGGAGTGGCACGAG
>CAZNSS010000371.1:0-4508 GCA_964575465.1 uncultured Holophagales bacterium
GATCGCCCAGCAGGCCCACGACCTCGAGGACGGCCTCGGCCTCGTCGGGATCGGCAAGGCGGAGGAGATCCCGCTCGCCCGGGAGATCGTGGCGGGGCTCGGCGCCCGCTGGCGGGAGGCCTCCGACCCGGCCGTCCAGAGGGCCCTCCTGATCCGGGGCCTGATCCACCACCTCGTCACCGACATGATCGTTGCCTCGCGTGCGGCGATCGAGAAATGGCTCACCGCGCAGAAGGTGACGACGCCGGCGGAGTTCGCCGCTCACAGGAGGAGGCTCCCCGGCTCCCTCGTTGCTCCCTCGCGCGAGGGGGAGAAGCGGTACCTCGAGCTCAAGGAGTTCGTCTACCGCCACATCATCCACAGCCAGGCGGTCTCCCAGCACGATTCCCGGGCGCAGCTCGTCGTGAACCGCCTCTTCGACGCCTACGCGAGGAACCCTCGCCTCCTTCCCGACGCCGTCCTCGCGCGGGTCGCCGAGCTTTCCGGTCTTCCCTTCCTTCGGGAGGTCCCGCTCAAGAAGGTGGAGGGGGTCATCGCCGGGCGGTGGCGCGAGGAGCCGCAGGTCCTGCGATGCATCGCCGACCACATCGCCGGCATGACCGACAGCTACGCCCTCGCCGAGTACGACGCCCTCTTCGCCCCGTACCCGCGTCGCGCCGCCGGGACCCCGTCGGGTTAGGATTCGCCGATGCGCATCGCCTTCGGCGCCGACCACGCCGGCTTCGAGCTCAAGGCGCTCCTCGCGCGCCGGGCCACGGAGCTCGGCCACGAGGCCCTCGATCTCGGCACCTCCTCGACCGTCTCCGTCGACTACCCCGACTTCGGCTTCGCCGTCGGCGAGGCGGTCGCGTCGGGACGGGCCGACCGGGGCGTCGTCGTCTGCGGCAGCGGCATCGGCATCTCGATCGCCGCGAACCGCGTCCGCGGCGCGCGCGCCGGGGTCGCGACCGACCTCTACTCCGCGCAGCTGATGCGCGAGCACAACGACGCGAACGTTCTCGGCCTCGGCGCCCGCGTCACCGCCGTCCCGCTCGCGATGGCGATCCTCGAGACCTTCCTGACGACACCGTTCGCCGGCGGGCGACACCAGCGCCGCGTCGACAAGCTCGACGCCCCCCCGCCGCGCACGTAAGGAGCACCCCGATGACGACGACCCTCACCCAGAGCCCCCGTTCGATGGGGCGTCCCCTCGCCGCGGTCGACCCGGAGATCGCCGCCGCCGTAAACGCCGAGTTCGCCCGCCAGCGCGACGGCCTCGAGCTGATCGCCTCCGAGAACTACGCCTCCCGCGCCGTCCTCGAGGCGATGGGCTCCGTCCTGACGAACAAGTACGCCGAGGGGTATCCCGGCCGACGCTACTACGGCGGCTGCGAGAACGTCGACGTCGCCGAATCGCTCGCGATCGCGCGCGTCCGGAAGCTCTTCTCCCCGGAGAACCCCGACGCGATCCACGCGAACGTCCAGCCCCACTCCGGCTCGCAGGCCAACACGGCCGTCTACCTCGCCTGCCTGAAGCCGGGCGACACGCTCCTCGGCATGTCGCTCGCGCACGGCGGGCACCTGACGCACGGGCACCCGCTCTCGATCTCGGGCAAGCAGTACCGCGTCGTCTCCTACGGCGTGACGCGCGAGGCCGAGACGATCGACTACGACGAGCTCGCCCGGATCGCCGAGGCCGAGAGGCCGAAGCTGATCATCGCCGGCGCCTCGGCCTACCCGCGCGTCCTCGACTTCCCGAGGTTCCGGCAGGTCGCCGACTCCGTCGGCGCCCTCCTCATGGTCGACATGGCCCACATCGCGGGCCTCGTCGCCGCGGGCCTCCACCCCTCGCCCGTCGGCCACGCCCACTTCGTCACGTCCACGACCCACAAGACGCTTCGCGGACCGCGCGGCGGTCTCGTCCTCTGCTCGCCCGAGTGGGCGAAGGAGATCGACAAGGCGGTCTTCCCGGGCCTCCAGGGCGGGCCGCTCGAGCACGTCATCGCCGCCAAGGCGGTCTCCTTCCTCGAAGCGCTCTCGCCCGAGTTCACGACGTACCAGCGGGCCGTCCTCGAGAACGCGAAGGCGTTCGCGTCGGCCGTCGCCGCCCAGGGCTTCCGGATCGTCTCCGGCGGCACCGACAACCACCTCTTCCTCGTCGACCTCGGCCCGAAGAAGCTGACGGGAAAGGTCGCGGAAAAGGCGCTCGACCACGCCGGCATCACGGTCAACAAGAACGCGATCCCGTTCGACCCGAACCCGCCGCTCGTCACGTCGGGCCTTCGCCTCGGGACGCCGGCCGTCACGACGCGCGGCATGGGCGCGGCCGAGATGAAGACGATCGCCGCCTGGATCGGCGAGGTCCTCGCCGCCCCTGAGGACGACGCCGTGAAGGTGGCCGTGAAAGCGAAGGTCAAGGAGCTGACCGGAGCGTTCCCGATCTACTAGAGTGGAGCCCGGGGTCAGGTCCAGATTCGTGTATTGTTCGCAACAATACACGAATCTGGACCTGACCCCGGGCGGAGAGACCCCGGGCGGGGAGCCTTCCTACTTCCGGACCATCGCGAGGAGCTCGGCGACGAGCTTCTCGATGCCGGCGGCGACTTCCGAGATCGGGCTGTCGAGCATGTAGGCGGGTGTCGTGACGAGGCGCTTCTCCGCGTCGACGACGGCCTGGCCGCCTCCGCAGGAGACGTGCTCACCGCCCATCTTCCCGATCGCGGAGGCGGTGCCGGGGTCGGTGCCGATCGTCAGGCGCGGTTTCTCGGCGCCGAGGAGCCTCGCGAGGATGACCGGCGCGATGCAGATGGCGCCGACGGGCTTCCCGGCGGCGTGGACGGCGCGGAGGACGCGTGCGGCCTCCGGGTTCACCGAGCAGTCGGCGCCCGCGAACGCGAAGTCGCTGAGGTTCTTGGCGGCCCCGAAGCCACCGGGCAGGACGAGGGCGTCGAGGCCCGCCGGGTCGAAGCCGGCGAGGTCCTTCACCGCACCCCGGGCGATCCGCGCCGCCTCGACGAGGACGTTCCGCGACTCGCCCGCGGCGGGCTGGCCCGTCAGGTGGTTCACGACGTGCCTCTGGGCGACGTCGGGCGCGAGGCAGACGGCCTCGGCGCCGGCCCGGTCGAGGGCGAGCAGGGTCAGGACCGACTCGTGGATCTCGGCGCCGTCGTAGACGCCGCAGCCCGAGAGGACGACTCCGACTTTCGGTTTCATGGTGCACCTCCGGTGTCGACCGGAGATCGTATCGGGAGAGTCGCGGGGAGGGAACGGCGGAAGCGTCGGAAAGGGCCGCCTGGTCTCAGCTCGTCGGCGGTGCCGGCTTCGCCCGCATCGTGCGCGAGACGCGAAGGCGGATCCGGAAGAGGGCGGCGAAGGCCTCCAGGCCGCCGCCGAACCCGACGCGGGTGTCGGGGGAGTTGAACCAGAGGACCGGGACCTCGGCGATCGGGTAGCCGAGGCGGCGGGCCAGGAGGAGCGCCTCGACGTCGAAGGCGAAGCGGTCGACGGTCGCGCGGGAGAAGACCTCGCGGGCGGCGTCCTGACGGAAGAGCTTGAACCCGCACTGCGTGTCGCGGATGCCGGAGACGGCGAGGAGCCTCACGAGGAGGTTGAAGAGCTTCCCGCTCGCGACGCGGAAGAGCGACTGCCGCTCCTTGACGAGCGTGGCGTCGACACCGCGCGAGCCGATGGCGACGGCCGCGCCGGCCGCGAGGAGCTTGTCGACCTCCTCGATCGGCGTCGAGAGGTCGGCGTCCGTGACGAGGACGTGTTCCCCGGAGGACTCCAGGACGCCGGCACGCACGGCGGCCCCCTTTCCGCGGTTCTCCGGCAGCCGGATGACCCGGAAGGGGAGCCCGAGGCCGGCGGCGGTCTTCTCGGCCACGGCGGCCGTCCGGTCCGAGGAACCGTCGTCGACGACGAGGACCTCCGCCGAGATCACCGGCGTCCGGGAGCCGAGCCAGTCGGCGATCCGGGCGAGGGAGACGGGAAGCCGCTTCTCCTCGTTGTAGGCGGGGATGACGAGGGAGAGCGCGGGAGGTCTCATCGGGCGGGCCTCGCTTCGTAGACGAACTGGTAGCCGAACATACCGGGCCACGCGGCCGAGAGGGCCCTCGCGCCGGAGCGGACGAGGGGGGCGAAGGGCGGGCGGCCGAGGACGGGGAGGGCGAGCTCGAACGGCATCGCCGTCGGGGTCTCGCGCGCGACGCGGAAGCCGTTCCGCGAGAGGAGGTCGCGCCCCGTCTTCCGCGTGAAGAAACGGAGGTGGGTCCGGTCGAGGATGCCGCGGTCCGACGGCGTGAAGCGCCCGGCGAGGAGGCCGAGGCGGACGGTCACGTTCGCGACGTTCGGCAGGGAGACGAGCAGGAGCCCGTCCGGCTTCAGGATCGGACGGAGGAGCGCGAGCGCGCTCTCGGGCTCGGGGAGATGCTCGAGGACGTCCCCGGCGACGACGACGTCGAACGGCTCCCTCCAGGGCCCGGCGAGGCCGTGGACGACGTCGTCGACGAGCGGCTCGTCGAAGAAGGCCG
>CAZNSS010000372.1:0-4506 GCA_964575465.1 uncultured Holophagales bacterium
TCGGGCCAGGGCCTTTGCCGCCGCGGGCGCGTCGAGCTCGCCCTCTTCCTCGACGGCGGCATCCGGGGGCGGAGCGAGGACGACGCCGGCCGCCTCCTCCCTCCCGCCGCCGCCCACGCTCGTCACGAAGAAGCGACCGACGGCCCACGCGACGAGGAGACCGGCGGCTGCGGCGAGGACCAGCGCGAGACGGCGCGTCACGAGCGGATCCTAGCCATCGTTCCAGCGGAAGCGAAGCCGGGCGACGAGGAGGAAGAGGGCCGTGTAGGCGAGGAGGACCGCGGTCGCGGGAAGCGCACCGTCGACGAACGCGGCTCCCCGCCAGGTCACCGCGTCGAGGCCGTCGATGGCCCAGCGCGTCGGCAGGACGAGCGTCACGGTGCGCAGCCACTCCGGGAAGACGAAGGCGGGAACCCACCCGCCGCCGAGCATCACGAGGAGGAGCACGGCGAGGATCGAGAGGCCGCGCGTGGCGCCCGGCGTCTTCCCGAGGGCCGCGAGGAGAAGGCCGAAGGAGGAGGCCATCAGCGCCGAGGCCACGAGGAGGAGGAGAAAGCCGGGGACGCTCCCCTGGACCCGGATTCCGAGGACGACGATGCCGAACGCGAAGGTCGCGCCCACCGAGACGAGCCCGACGAGCGCCCCGGACACGGCCTTCCCGAGGAGGAGGGACGAACGGGAGAGCGGCGCGGCCCGGAGCCTCTTCCAGAGCCCCCCCTGGCGCTCCAGGAGGAAGGCGATGCCGAAGTCGAGGGCGACGAAGAGGAGGAACTGGATCCCCATCCCGGCGAACGAGTGGGCGTAGCTGTTGTACGTCACCCCCTTTCGCGCGGTGACCGGCTCCTCCTTCAGCGTGAAGGGGACCGCGGCGCCCGGCCCTCGGGCCGGGCCGCCGGCCTTCGGCGCGGACGCGTCCGCCGCCTGCCAGCGCGTCACGTCACGGAGGAGCTGTTTCAGCGACTCGTGCTCCGGGGTCGGCGGCGCCGGGTCCGCCTCGAGGCTCCGCAGGCTCTCGTCGAGAACCTTCTTTCCCGAGGTTCCCCCGAACGCCTCGCGCGACGCCTCGCGGAAGACCTTCTCGGAGAAGAGCCCCCTCACGAGGCCGGCCTCCGTCGCCCGCGACGGGTCGACGAGGAGAGAGACCTCGGGCGCCCTGGCCGCGCCGAAGAAGGCGCGCACGGCGCCGTCGCCGAAGCCCTTCGGAAGGACGACGGCCGCAGCGGCCTTCCCGCTTCGCACGGCCTCGCGTGCCGCGCCCTCGGCCGCCGGCGCGACGGAGAGAAGCGGGTCGGCCGAGAGGGCGGCGACGACCGCGCGGGAGACGTCGCTTCCGTCGGCGTCGGCGACGAGGACCGGGATCTTCGCGGCGTCCTGCCGTCCCGCGCCCGAGAAGAGGAATCCGAAGAAGGTCGCGAGGAGGATGGGCGTGACGATCCCGACGACGACGGCCCGCCGGTCGGAGAAGAAGAGCTTCAGCTCCTTGACGACGATCGCCAGGGCCGGCTTCACCGGTCGTCCCTCAGCGCGTGCCCGGTCAGGTGGAGGAAGACCTCCTCGAGCCGTGGCTTCGCGCCTTCGAGGCCGGGAACGGGGATTCCTCGCGCCGCCAGGAGGGCGATCGCCGCCCGCGCCTC
Source organism: uncultured Holophagales bacterium (assembly GCA_964575465.1). Classification (GTDB taxonomy): domain Bacteria; phylum Acidobacteriota; class Thermoanaerobaculia; order UBA5066; family UBA5066; genus UBA5066. The sequence continues at coordinate 1,635 of CAZNSS010000372.1, forward strand.
GGCGTCCAGCCCGGGCCCCTTCGCACGCGGGAGGAGGGCGCCCAGCTCTTCCGCCGTCCCTTCCGCCGCGACCCTGCCGTGGTCGACGATGACGATGCGGTCGCAGAGGCGCTCGGCCTCCTCCATGTAGTGGGTCGTGTAGAGAAGCGCCTTCCCCTCGTCGCGGAGCTTCTCGAGGCTCTCGAAGATGGCGTTGCGGCTCTGGGGGTCGACGCCCACGGTCGGCTCGTCGAGGAGCAGGATCTCCGGGTCGTGGAGGAGCCCCGCCGCGAGGTTCAGGCGGCGCTTCATGCCGCCGCTGTAGACCTTCACGCGGTCGCGGCGCCGCTCGACGAGGCCGGTGAGGTGCAGGACGGCGTCGATGCGGGACGAGAGGCGGGCGCCTTCCAGGCCCTGCAGGGCCCCGAAGAAACGGAGGTTGTCGTCCGCCGAGAGCTCCTCGTAGAGAGCCAGCTCCTGCGGAACGAGCCCGAGGCGCCGCTTCGCAGGGTCGGTATCCCCCGCGAGAGGGGCTCCGGCGACCCGGATCTCGCCGTTGTCGGGCGGCAGGAGGCCGCAGACGATCGAGACGGTCGTCGTCTTCCCCGCGCCGTTCGGCCCGAGGAGGCCGACGATCGTCCCCGCCTCGACCCGGAACGAGACGTCGTCGACCGCGCGGAGGGCGCCGTAGGACTTGCGGAGGCCGGAGACTTCCAGAGCGGGGGTCACGTGCGGACCCCGGAAGGGGGAGACATGGACACTGGATACGCGAGGGGCGAGGAGATGTTCTCCTCCGCTCCCGGCCGCGTCGCTCCCTTGACAGTGCCGGGATCCGGAAATACAGTACTAGCGTAGTCCTAATTGAGCCCCCGTCTCGATTAGGACGGGGGCGGGAAGACGAAACAGCCATGATCCGGATGAACAAGCTGACCGACTACGGGGTCGTCCTGCTGACGACGTTCGCCCGCGAGCCCGCCCAGGGGATCAGCGCGCGCGAGCTCTCGGCCCGAACGGGAATCCCGCAGCCGACTGTCGTCAAGCTCCTGAAGACGCTGCTCAAGGCGGGGCTCCTCGTCTCGCAGCGCGGGACGAAGGGGGGCTACACGCTCGCCCGGCATCCCGAGGAGGTCCCGGTGGCCGACGTCATCGAGGCGCTCGAGGGGCCGCTCGCCATCACCGAGTGCAACGTCCCCGGCGCGTGCGAGCACGAGCGGCGCTGCCCCGCCCGGCCGAACTGGACCGCGGTGAACGAGGTCATCCACGAGGCGCTGTCGAAGCTGACGCTCGCGCAGATGACGCGCCCCGCGCCGCCCCGCGCCCCCTGCCCCGCCCCTCTCCTCCCGTCGCTCGAATCCCGCCCCAGGAGCACCGCGCCATGAGCTCGAACGAGGTCCTCTCCGAGCTGACGAGCCAGGAATACAAGCACGGTTTCGTCTCCGACATCGAGTCCGAGGTCTTCCGGCCCGGGCTCGACGAGGAGATCGTGGCCGCGATCTCCGCCAAGAAGAAGGAACCGCAGTGGCTCCTCGAATGGCGGCTCAAGGCCTATCGCCACTGGCTGACGATGACCGAGCCGAAGTGGGCGAAGGTCTCCTACCCCGCCATCGACTACCAGGCGATCCGCTACTTCGCCGCGCCGAAATCGACGAAGGAGGGCCCCCAGAGCCTCGCGGACGTCGACCCGGAGCTCCTGCGCACCTACGAGAAGCTCGGTGTCCCGCTGCAGGAGCGCGCCATCCTCGCCGGCGTCGCCGTCGACGCCGTCTTCGACAGCGTGTCGGTCGCGACGACGTTCCGCGAGAGCCTCGCGAAGGTCGGCGTCATCTTCTGCTCGTTCTCGGAGGCGGTGCACCAGCATCCGGACCTCGTGAAGAAGTACCTCGGCTCGGTCGTCCCCTACACCGACAACTTCTTCGCCACGCTCAACTCGGCGGTCTTTTCCGACGGCTCCTTCTGCTTCGTGCCGAAGGGAGTCCGCTGCCCGATGGAGCTCTCGACCTACTTCCGGATCAACCAGCCCGACACCGGCCAGTTCGAGAGGACGCTCATCGTCGCCGAGGAGGGGGCCTCGGTCTCCTACCTCGAGGGGTGCACGGCCCCGAAGCGCGACACGAACCAGCTCCACGCCGCCGTCGTCGAGCTCGTCGCGCTCGACGACGCCTCGATCAAGTACTCCACCGTCCAGAACTGGTACCCCGGCGACAAGGACGGCAAGGGGGGCATCTACAACTTCGTGACGAAGCGGGGAAAGTGCGCCGGGCGCCGCTCGAAGATCTCGTGGACGCAGGTCGAGACCGGCTCGTCGATCACCTGGAAGTACCCGAGCTGCCTCCTCCTCGGCGACGACTCCGTCGGCGAGTTCTACTCCGTCGCCCTCGCGAACAACTACCAGCAGGCCGACACCGGCACGAAGATGATCCACGTCGGGAAGAACACCCGGTCGACGATCGTCTCGAAGGGGATCTCCGCCGGCCACGGCCAGAACACCTACCGGGGGGGCGTCTCGATCGCGAAGTCGGCGATCGGCGCCCGCAACTACTCCCAGTGCGACTCGCTCCTCCTCGGGGACAAGTGCGGGGCGCACACCTTCCCGTACCTCGACGTGAAGACCTCGACCGCGCAGATCGAGCACGAGGCGTCGACGTCGAAGATCGGGGAGGACCAGCTCTTCTACTGCCGCCAGCGGGGCCTGACGAACGAGGACGCCGTGTCGCTCATCGTCAACGGCTTCGCCAAGAGAGTCATCAAGGAGCTCCCGATGGAGTTCGCCGTCGAGGCGACGAAGCTCCTCGGCGTGAGCCTCGAAGGAAGCGTGGGTTGAACGTGTCGACGACGATCCTCCAGATCCGAAACCTGAAGGCCCGCATCGCCGAGGACGGCACCGAGATCCTCA
>CAZNSS010000373.1:0-4496 GCA_964575465.1 uncultured Holophagales bacterium
AGGGTCCGGGCGTAGAGGTGCTCGACCTCCTCCCGGCTGTTGCCGATGGCGGTCACGCCGATCTTCCCGTACTGCGACAGCGCGCCGATGAGGTGGAAGAGCACGCCCGACTCGGTGTTGTGCGAGTAGTGGAGGCTGTTGTTCGTCAGGATCTCGATGAGGTCCTCGGGGAGGAGGCCGCGGTAGGCCTCCGACTTCAGGTTGTCGGTCGCCCGGTAGTACTTCGGAATGCCCCGCGGGGAGAAGAAGAGGCCGGTGCCGGGGTCGATCTGGCCTCCCGTGATGAACTGGAGGGCGAGGTAGGGATGCGTCGTCCCGCCCATCCGGAGGTTGATCTCGAGGGCGTTCAGGTCCCACTCCTCCGAGTCGTCCCGGCGGGTCGCGAGGAAGTCGACCGCGAAGCGGCTGACGACCCCGTGGTTCGCGAGGACGGCGCCGATCTTCATCGCCTCTTCCTGGATGCGCAGGCGGTATTCGGTCGCGGCGGGGAAGAGGCATCCGAGGAAGACCTGCCCGCTCGTCCCGCCGAGGACCTGGTCGTGCGTGGAGATCGGGACGACGGCCCCGTGAGGGTCGACCCGGAGCTGGACGCTCGGTGAGGTCTTGTGGTCCCCTTCGAGGAACTCCTCGACGATTCCACCCATCCGCTCGAACCGGGCGAAGTAGTCGGCGTTCGTCTCCCAGGGGACGGCGTACTCGAGCCGTTCCACCGCCTCCCGGACGGAGTCGCGGCCGACGTGCTCGGGATAGCGGAAGAGGGCGTTCCCCTCGCCCGAGAAGCTGTCGTCGAGCTTCACGACGGCCTTCCGGATCCCGGGGCGGCGGGCGTGGAGCTCGAGGAGCCCTTCCTCGACGTCTCGCAGCGTCCGGAGATCCTCGAATCCCTCCGGCAGGCTCACCCCGGCCTCGCGGAAGACCTTCCGACTTCCCGACTTCGTGCCGAGGTGGCGGAGCGCCGGGTCGACCGCGTTCAGCGGAACGCCGAGGAGGACCGCGAGCTTCCGCTCGAGCGGGGTTGAATTGAAGACGGCGAGGTAGGCCCGCGAGGGATCGCCGATCCCCGCCCGGATCCTCTCGATGAGCCTCGGGCGCTCGAGGATCTTCTCGGTGAGGGAGCGCGGGGAGTCGTCGTAGGCGCAGAGAAGCGTCAGGCGGGCCCGGGCGTGGCTCGCCGGAATCCCGACGAGAAGCTGGAAGTAGTACTCCAGGACGAGCGGGTGCACCGGCTGGGACGTGACGAAGACGACGCGCGCCCTCGGGTTCCGGAGCCGGATCAGGAGGAAGAGGAGCCGCTCCTCGTAGAAGCTGGATCCCTCGAGCTTCTGGAGCTCGGCCTGGTCGAGGGTGAGCGACGGGACGACGATCGAGGTGTGAGGCTCCGCGTCCCGCATCGAGATGGAGTCCCACACCTCCTTGAGCCGCGGCTTGAGCTGCTCGAACTCGGCAAGCTCACGCTCCGGCGTCAGGTCCGACGCGAATGGGTGTCTCGGGATCACCTGGAGGAATTCTAGAGGGGTCGGGGTCCGCCAGCGGCACGATTCTTGTTCCCTGCGGAGGAAAAGGAGCCCGAGGCGATGAGCCATCGTCGTTCCGCCGGTTTCACCCTTATCGAGCTGCTCGTGGTCGTCGCGATCATCGGGATCCTCGTCGCCATAGCGGCCATCAACTACCGAAACGCCATCGAGCGGGCCCGCCAGCGTCGCGCGATGGCGGACATGAGGGCCGTTTCCACGGCCCTCGAGTCCTACTCCCTCGACTTTGGCCGCTACCCGCCTTCGGCCGCTTTCGCCCTCCCCCCCGGCCTCTCCCTTCCGACCGACAGCCTCGCGATGGCCCGGGACTACATCCAGCCGACCTACATCCGGATGGTTCCGATGGTCGACGGGTGGAACTCCTGGTTCGCGTACGGCACGACGGTCACGAGGACCGACTACGCCCTGCGGTCGAACGGCAGGCTCGGAGAGCCGCAGGGGTCGCCGGCGTACGGTGTGACGACGGACTTCACGGACGACGTCATCCTCGTGAACGGGCAGTTCGTTCAGTGGCCGGAAGGGGTTCAGAGATGAGCTCCCCGGCCGATCTGCGACCGACATTCTTCGCGAGCCGGTACGCCACGGGAGCGACAAATTTTGTCGGTGGACCGAGCGCAGGTGCTGCCAAGCGGTCCTCTGTCGGAGGTCCGGTGGGATCCTGGGGCGGCCCGAATATTGCTTTCTGCTGAGCAAGGAGGCTCTCCTGATGAAGAAGAACGCCAAGGGCTTTACCCTCATCGAGCTGCTGATCGTCGTGGCGATCATCGGCATCATCGTCGCCATCGCCATCCCGAACCTGCTGAACGCGATCCAGCGCGCCAAGCAGCGTCGGACGATGGGCGACATCCGGACCACCGCGACGGCCATCGAGGCCTACGCGGTCGACATGAACCGGTACCCGCCGATGGCCGCCTACACCCTCCCGGCTGGAATCAGCGCCTTCTCGACCACGATGGGCGTCATGTCCAACTACGTCTCCCCGACCTACATCAAGGCCGTGCCTCTCTCGGACGGCTGGAACTCCTGGTTCATGTACACGATCGACACCAACGGCAGTGCGTACGCCATGGCCTCGTTTGCGAAGAACGGCACGGTGGACGGCGCCACGGCCCCGGCCGGCCCGACCACGGACTTCAACCAGGACATCGTCTACTCCAACGGGTCCTTCCTCCAGTGGCCCGAGGGCGTCCAGCGCTAAAACGCTGATCGTTCGGAAGTTCCAGGGCCCCCGGCCTTCGGCACGGGGGCCCTTTTCGTCTCCGGCGTCATTCCGCCGGAAGGAGCAGCTCGAGGCGCGCGGTCCAGCCACCGTCGCCGGCGGCGACCTCGGCGCTGGCCAGCTGCAGCGGCCGGCTCGCGGTCCCTGGGGAGTGGACCGGGAGCGTCGCCGTCACCCTCTTCTCGTCGAACGCCAGCCAGCGGGGCGGTCGCAGCGTCCCCGTCTCCTCCACGATCGCGCGGAGGGTGTCGTCGACGAGGTCCGCGAGCAGGACGTCGTCGTCCTCCCCCGCCGCCTGCACGGGGACGACGCGCCCCTCGGAGGTGCTCTCGGCGGGGGGCCCACCGTAGGCCGCCTCGAGGACCGCTGTCAGGACGGCCCGGAAAAGCTCCTCCCGGCTGGGAGCGCCCACCGACACCTGGATCGCTTCCGGACTTTCCTTCACTTCTTGCGGCACGCGAGAACCTCCTTGCGCGATCGGCAATCTTAGCCCTGCCGCGGGAGGCCGTCGGCGGGGAGAATGGCGCCGTGACGAGGGCAACCCTTGACGAGCGGCTCCGGGGCCGGATCGTTCGCGAGGGGCCCCTCCGGTTCGACGACTTCCAGAAGGCCGCGCTCTACGACCCCGACGGCGGGTACTACGAGAGGCCGGGGCGGGTGGGGCGGACCGGGGACTTCGTGACCGGGGCCTCCTGGCACCCGGCATTCGCCCGGTGTCTCGTCCGTGTCGTCGCCCGGCTCGCGCAGGAGATTCCGCCGCCGCTCTCCGTCGTCGACGTCGGGGCGGGCGAGGGAGAGCTCCTCACCTTCCTCTCGGAAGCCCGCCCGCCGGGGTTCGACCTCGGGCTCGTCGGCGTGGAGGCTTCGGCCGTCCGCCGTGCTGCCGCCGCGGCGCGTGTCCCGGACGCGACCTTCTTCGGCTCCGTCCGGGAGCTCCCGCGCCGGCTCGACGGCCTCTTCGTCGCCTACGAGCTTCTCGACGCCCTCCCGGTCCGGGCTCTCCGCGTCCGCGACGACGGCTCCCTCGCCGAGCGGCGGGTCGGGCTGGACGAAGCCGGGTGCTTCGCCTGGGTCGAGAGCCCCTGCCCCGACGGCCCCGAGCTCCTCTCGGGCCTCGCGCGGCGGGGCGCCGTCCTCGAGGCCGGCCAGCTCCTCGAAGTGAGACCCGGCGCCGTCGGCCTCGCCCGCGAGATCGCCGCCCGGCTCTCGCGCGGTCTCCTCCTCCTCTTCGACTACGGCGCACCGACCCGGGCGCTCTACGGTCCCGCCCGGGCGAACGGCACGCTCGAGGCCTTCGTGGAACATCGCGTGACGCGCGACGTCCTCTCGAAGCCGGGAGAACGGGACGTCACCGCCTGGGTCGACTTCGGCGAGGTCGAGGAGGCGCTGCGGGCGGAGGGGCTCGAAGTCCACGGCCTCGTATCGCAGTCGCGCCTCCTCCTGGCGGCCGGAATCGCGGAGGAGCTGGCCGTAGGAGTCCCGGGAGAAGACCTCTCCCCGGCCCGGGTGGCCGAGAGGAACCAGGTGGCCAAGCTCTTCCTGCCGGGCGGGATGGGGGAGTCGATCCGCGTCCTCGTCGCCGAACGAAAAACGGGACTGGGGAAGTCCTTTATCTCCAGTCCCTTGGTTTGACTTAGGAACATCCCGAACAGACAATCCGCCGCATGTGACGATGCGCACAAGCCCGGGGCGGAAACGCCCCCGGCGATGCGCGTCCACGGGGGGCCCGAGGCTGTGGAAAGCTA
>CAZNSS010000374.1:0-4493 GCA_964575465.1 uncultured Holophagales bacterium
CCGCCTCGTGGAACTCGGCCCAGAGCGTGTCGCCGTCGACGCCGGAGATCCCCGACGCGAGGATGCCCCGGGCCCGGAGCTCGGCGACGAGCGTCTTGTTGACGAGGCCCGACAGGATCGACACGACGACGTCGAGGGTCTCGGCGTCCGTCACGCGGAGCCCTCCCTGGACCTTCTTCGGAATGTCGAGGGCGGCGAGCATGGCGTCGATCCGCTTCCCGCCCCCGTGGACGACGATCGAGCGCTTTCCCGAGGTCCACGCCGTCGCGATCGCCTCGAGGGCCGACTGTCGGAGCCCCTTGTTCTCGAGGAGGCTTCCCCCCAGCTTGACGACGTCGGTCAAAGCAGTCCCTCCGTCTCCGGGAAGCCGAAGACCCGGTTCAGGTTCTGGACCGCCTGCGAGGCGGCCCCCTTGAGCAGGTTGTCGATGACCGAGACGACGACGGCGCGCCGTCCGCCCTCGAGGAGCTTCCAGCCGACGTGCGCCCGAGGCGTCCCGACGACCTCCTTCAGCTCCGGCAGGCGCCCCGCCGCGTGGACCCGCACGAAAGGCCGGCCGGCGTAGGCCGTCGCGAAGCGCTCGGCGACGAGGGCGTCGGAGGCCGGTGACGCGAACGAGACGTGCATCGTCGAGAGGATGCCCCGAACGAGCGGCAGGAGGTGCGGCACGAAGGTGAAGGACGCGCCGGCCGGGAGGCCGAGCCCCTGCCTCATCTCCGGCTCGTGCCGGTGTGTCCCGGCCGAGTAGGCCTTGTAGCTCCCCGCCACCTCGCAGTACGAGAATGCGAGCTCCGCCTTCTTCCCGGCGCCCGAGACGCCGCTCGCCGACGTGACGAGGACCGCCTGCGCGGGGTCGAGGAGCGGCGCGAGCGGCTTCAGCGCGAGGAGCACGGAGGTCGGGTAGCAGCCCGGGTTCGCAACGAGCCGGGCCCCCGCGAGCTCGTTGCCGCACCACTCGGTCAGGCCGTAGACGGCCTCGCCGAGGAGCTCCGGCGCCGGGTGCGGAAAGCCGTACCACGACGGGTAAAGGGCAGCGTCCCGGAGGCGGAACGCCCCCGACACGTCGATCACGCGGACGCCGGCGCCGAGGAGCCGCGGCGCGAGCTCCGCCGAGACCTCGTTCGGCGTTGCGAGGATCGCGGCGCCGGGATTCGCCCCCAGGAGCGCCTCCTCCGAGTACGCGACGACGTCCGGGCCGGTCACGCCGGCGAGATCGGGGTGCAGGTCGGCGAGGGCCGCCCCCTTTCCGCCGGGGCTCCCGAACAGCCCGGCCAGCTCGACGCGCGGGTGGCGCGCCAGGAGGCGGACGGCTTCGGCGCCGGAATAGCCTGCGGCGCCCACGACGGAGACACGAATCACTCTTGGTTCCTCATCTTCCGGATCTCCCGTCCGGTCTTCAGGCGCGGCGTCGGCGGACGGACGGCGGCGTCGGTGTGGAGAGGCGGGTCGCGAGGGAACGCGCGGCGTCGGCGTCGACCGTCGCCACGAAGACCGTGTCGTCCCCCGCGATCGTCCCGAACGCCTCGGGGAGGCCCGCCTCGTCGAGGACGCGCGCAACCGGGTGCGCCCCCGCCGGCGGAGTCTTCAGGATGACGAGCGACCCGGCCGGGCGGACGGAGAGCACCGACTCGGCCAGGACCCGCTCGAGCCTCTCGGCCCGGCGTTCCGCGTCTCCGGCCGGGTCGGCGGCACCCGGAAGGGCGTAGCCGCGGGGCGTCTTCACGAGGCCGAGCTCGCGGACGTCGCGCGAGAGCGTCGGCTGGGTCGCCTCGAACCCGCGCCCGGCGAGGAGCCTCTGCAGCTCCTCCTGGGACCGGACGGGCTCCTCCCTCAGGAGGCGGACGATGGCGTCGCGCCGGCGCAGGATCGAAGCGTTCGGATGAGTATTCATTCCTACGAAATAGTATTCATTCATTTCCCGCCCTGTCAAGCCGTCCCTCGCCGGCCCGCCTCCGGACGGGCCGAATCGCCCCGGGCCGGAGCCGCGCCCCGCTCCCTGCCTCTCTTCTTCGATCTCCGCGAGCGCCCGATTTTCGGAGATCACGTCTCAGGCGGAAGCGCTAACTGATGCCCCTGAATCATTGAACAGGCCCCGCGCGGTCCGAATAATCCGCGGCCGGGGGTTCTCGTGATCGACAGAGCTCGATTCGACCTTTCCTCCCGGCTGCGCGCCGGGTTTGTCTTCCTCCTCGTCATCCTGGCCGCGTTCGCGCTGGCGACCACCGCCTCGGCGAAGCCCCCGACGGACGACGACTGCCTCGCCTGCCACTCCGAGGCGACGGGGAAGGGGAAGAAGCCGCCGAAGAAGGCGCTCGCCGCCTCGGTCCACGGCGACGCGGGCCTCTCCTGCACCGACTGCCACGCCGACCTCGCGAAGATCAAGGAGCTCCCGCACGGCGACAAGCTGAAGCCGGTGTCGTGCTCCTCCTGCCACGACGGGATGGCCGAGAAGCACGTCTTCCACCCGATGATGGCCGCGGACCCCGAGGCGATCGCGTGCCAGGACTGCCACGGCGGGCACGACGTGAAGAAGCCGTCGGACCCGGCCGCGCCCGTCTCCGCGGCGAACGTCTCGAAGGTCTGCGCCGGCTGCCACGAGACCGAGGTGAACCTCTACGGGACGTCGGCCCACGGTGTCGCCGCCGCCGCGAACGTGAAGGAGGCCCCGGCCTGCCTCACCTGCCACCGGACGCGCGTCACCTCCGCCGCCGACGGCGCCCCGGCCGCCACGGAGAAGCTGGCGCAGGAGAAGCTCTGCCTCCACTGCCACCTCGACAGCCCCGACGTCCGCGCCCGCGTCGCGCCGAGCGCCGGCTTCATCGCGAAGTACGAGCAGAGCGTCCACGGGCAGGCCCTCCTCGCGGGGAACGAGAAGGCGGCGAACTGCGTCGACTGCCACGGCGCGCACACGGTCCGGAAGAAGACGGCAGCGGGCGCTGGCGCGAGCGCGCTCGACATCGAGAAGATCTGCGCGCGCTGCCACGGCGCGATCGACAAGGTCTTCGCGAGGAGCGCCCACGGCAAGGCCCTCGCCAGGGGGATCCGCGAGGCACCGACCTGCACGACCTGCCACGGCGAGCACGGCATCCTGAAGACCGACGACCCGAACTCCCCCGTCGCCGCCGCGAACGTCTCCCAGAAGGTCTGCACCCCCTGCCACTCCTCGCTTCGCCTCTCGGAGAAGTACGGGATCGAGAGCGACCGCTTCGCGACCTTCGAGCAGAGCTTCCACGGGCTCGCGGTGAGGGGCGGGCAGGTGGACGTCGCCAACTGCGCGAGCTGCCACGGCTCCCACGAGATCCTCCCCTCCTCCGACCCCGCCTCGACGGTCAGCAGGCAGAACCTCGTCAAGACGTGCGGCAAGTGCCACCCGGGCGCCGGGGAGCGCTTCACCCAGGGGAAGATCCACGTCGACGTCTCCTCGAAGGCGGAGGAGCCCCTCCTCTGGTGGATCGGCTTCATCTACGCGGGCCTGATCGTCGGGACGATCGGCGGCATGTTCGGCCACAACCTCCTCGACTTCGTGAAGAAGTCGAAGCGCCACATGGCGCTCCGCCGCGGCGAGATCGAGGAGGAGCCGGTCCCCCACCGGCTCTACCTCCGGATGACGCTCGAGGAGAGGCTCCAGCACGGCTGCCTCGCCGTCAGCTTCATCGTCCTCGTCATAACGGGGTTCCAGCTCCGCTTCCCCGACTCGTGGTGGGTCACCGCGCTCCGGGACGTCGGCGGCTCCGCCGTCAACTACCGGAGCCTCGTCCACCGGATCGCCGCGGTCGTCATGACGCTCGCGTCGGTCTACCACCTCTACTACGTCATCTTCACGGCGCGCGGCCGCCAGCTCGTCAAGGACCTCTGGTTCAGGCTGAAGGACGCCCGCGACCTCGTCGACATGCTCCGGTACAACCTCGGCCTGACGCCCGTGAAGCCGAAGCTCGACCGCTTCAGCTACATCGAGAAGGCCGAGTACTGGGCCCTCATCTGGGGGACGCTCGTCATGGCCGGCACGGGCGGCGCCATGTGGCTCGACAACACCTTCATGAACCTCTTCGGGAAGCTCGGCTACGACGTCGCCCGGTCGATCCACTACTACGAGGCGATTCTCGCGACGCTCGCGATCATCGTCTGGCACTTCTACTTCGTCATCTTCAACCCCGACTCCTACCCGATGAACACCGCGTGGTTCACGGGCAAGCTCTCCCACCGCGAGATGGAGGAGGAGCACCCCCTCGAGCTCGAGCGGATCCTCGAGGAGGAGGAGCACGCGCGCCTCGAGGCCGAGAAGGCCGTCGAGAAGGGGAAGCACGCGCCGAAGGCCTGACGCCTTCACCCCGGGGAAACGAATCCAGGGGCCCGGTCCTCGCGGACCGGGCCCCCTTCTCTTTCCCTCCGCCTCCTCGCCACGGCCTGCCCGGCGGGGAGGTCGTCCGCCCCGCCGGGCGGGCCGCCGCCCGCCGGTGCGCCCTCCTCGAACGGCCTCGCGCGCCCTCGCCGGG
>CAZNSS010000375.1:0-4491 GCA_964575465.1 uncultured Holophagales bacterium
TGACCGGGACCATCGACGGGATCATCGTCCGGTCGTTCGAGAGGAGCTTGAAGTCGGCGCCCGCGACGATGCAGCGGGAGGCCAGGTGCATGACGGTCTCGTGCGAGACGTCGGAGTAGGCGAAGACACAGATGTCGATCCGCTCGTTGCGGATGAGGCGCTCGAGGTCGTCCTCCGGAACGATCCGGATCCCGTTGGGGTAGCGGGGGCCCGCGAGCTCGGCGGGGTAGCGGCGCCCGGCGATGCCCGGGATCTGCGTGGCGGTGAACGCGACGATCTCGACCGACGGGTCGTCGCGATAGGTCGTGTTGAAATTGTGGAAGTCCCGGCCGGCAGCGCCCAGGATCGCGAGCCGACGTACGCCTTTCACCATAGAGAGAGTCTCCTTGGGCCGCATTCTAGGCCGCTCCGAAGGCCCCAGGAACCCCCTTGGGGTCGGAGCTACATTTTACACACGGTCCTGAGAACGGCTCTCCCGTTCGGGGATATCGGATACAGGACCGCCCCGGGCCGGAAGGTCGACGGTGAACGTCGATCCCACCCCGGGGCGGCTCGAGACGACGACGTCTCCCCCCATCATCCGGGCGAGCCGGCGGGTGATGACGAGGCCGAGGCCCGTTCCGCCGAACCGCCGCGTCACCTGCGGGTCGGCCTGCTCGAAGGCGCGGAAGAGGCGGGAGATCTGCTCTTCGGTCATGCCGATGCCCGTGTCCGTCACCGAGAAGACGACCCGCTCGGCGGCGCCGGTCCCCTCCCGCGCGACCCGCAGGGTCACCGTCCCGTCGTGGGTGAACTTCGCGGCGTTCCCGAGCAGGTTCAGGAGGATCTGCCGGACCCGGGCGGGGTCGGCGAACAGGCGGCCCGCCGATTCCGCCCCTTCCACGAGGATCGTGTTCCGGTTCCGATCGGCGAGAGGGCGCATCGTCGCGACGACCTCCCCGGCGAGCGGCGCGACGTCGAACTCCTCGAGGAAGAGGTCGAGCTTGCCCGCTTCGAGGCGCGACAGGTCGAGGATGTCGTTGATGAGGGCGAGGAGGTGCCTCCCGGCGGCGTGGATCCTTCCGACGTCGGGGGCGATGCCCTCGAGGTCGCTCTCGGCGAGATCTTCCGCGATCAGCTCGCTGTAGCCGAGGATCGCGTTCAGCGGCGTCCGGAGCTCGTGGCTCGTCGCCGCGAGGAAGTGGCTCTTCGTCCGGTTCGCCTCCTCGGCGACCCGGGAAGCCTCCTCGGCCCGCTCCCGTTGCCGCTCCGCCTCGCGGAGCGCCCGCTCGGTCCGCTCCTTCTCCTCGCGCAGGCTGGAGGTCCGCTCGTCGACGATCTGGACGAGCTCCCGCTCGCGGGCCTCGAGCCGGGCCACCCGGAAGCGGTAGCCCGTGTAGGCGACGGCGAGGGCGAACGTCCCCGCAAGGAGCCAGAAGATCGGCATCTGGTCGAGGCGGGGCCGGAGGCGGAAGGAGAACGAGGCCTCCCCCTCGTTCCAGACGCCGCTCTCGTTCGCGGCCGCGACGCGGAAGGTGTACGAGCCCGGAGAGAGGTTCGTGTACCAGGCCGAGCGGCGCGTCCCGACCTCGACCCACTCCCGGTCGACTCCCTCGAGGCGGACGCGGAACCTCACCCGCGACGGGACGCGGAAGCTGAGGGCCGTGTAGTGGAACTCGAACCGCTCGGCCCCGGGCGGGAGCTCGAGGAACGCGCGCGTCGTCCGCGGCTCGTCGTCGACACGCACCTCCTCGACCCTCACCGGCGGCGGGACCGGGTTCTGGCAGAGCGCGGACGGGTCGACCGAGACGACCCCCTCGATCGTCGGGAAGTGGAGGCGCCCGTCCGGCCCGCGAGCCCCCGCCGGCTGGTTCGCTCCGTTGCACTCGCGGTTGCGCATCCCGTCCTCGGAGCCGAAGGGGCGGCAGGTCACGCGGCGGACGGCGCCGCGGGCGAGCGCGTCGAGCTCACGGCGCGAGACCGCGTAGACGCCCCGGTTGCAGGAGATCCAGAGGTTCCCGCGCCCGTCCGGGAGGATGGCGAAAACGGCGTCGTCGAAGAGCCCCTCGCGCGTCGTCGCGGCGCTGAAGAGGCCGTCCCGGAAGCGGTTCAAGCCTCCCCCGTAGGTCCCGACCCAGAGCGTCCCGTCCTCGTCCTCGTGGATCGTGTTCACGATCTCGATCGAGAGCCCCTGGGCCCTCCCGAAGCGCGTGAAGCGTCCCCCGTCGAACCGGAAGAGCCCGGCGCCGTTCGTCGCGATCCAGAGGTTCCCCTCGCGGTCCTCGTGAAGGGCGTGGACCGTTCCGTTCAGGAGGCCGTCCGCCTCCCCGTAGCGGGTGAGCCGCCCGTCGGGCGAGAGACGGGTCAGGCCGGCTCCGCGCGAACCGAGGAAGACGCTCCCGTCGCGCGTTCCGACGATCGCGCAGATCGAGTCGCCTGCGAGGCCGTCGGCCTTCCGGATCGTCCTCACGACCTTCCCGCCGCGCACGATGCTGACGCCGCCCCCCCGCGTTCCCAGCCAGACCGACCCGTCGGGGTGCTGCCAGATCGCCTGGACCCCCGGCGCGGCGAGCCCCTCGGCGACCCCGATCGTCGTGACGCGGTCTCCGCGCCTCACGTTGACGCCGGCCGAGTCGGTCCCCGACCAGACCGCGCCGTCCCTGTCGACGAAGACGGCCCACGTCACCTCGGCCGACAGGCCCTCCCGGACGCCCCAGGGGGTGAACGACGCGTCCGAGAGCTTGTTGAGCCCGCCGTCCTGCGTCCCGACCCAGAGCGTCCCCTCGCGGTCCTCCAGCAGGGAAAGGACGTTTCCGTTCGAGAGCCCCTGCGCGGGGGTGAAGGTCGAGACGCGTCCGTTCGACCACCGGGCGAGACCCTGAGACGTGCCGATCCAGATCGTCCCCCGCTGGTCGCGCAGGGCGCAGTTGACGACGTCGCCCGGGAGACCGTCCGATGCGCCCAGGGCCTCGACGCGGCCGTCGTGGAGGAGCCTCAGGCCGTGAGAGGTCCCGGCCAGCACCGTCCCGTCGGAAGCCGCGTGGAGCGAGAGGACGGGCTCGTGGACCGGCGCCGGGACGAACCCGCGGCCGGAGCGCCGGTAGAGGCCCAGCGCCGTCCCGGCCCAGACCGTTCCCGCCACGTCCACGGCCAGGGCTCTCACCGGGCCCTCGGGCAGGCCGTCCGACGCTCCCCAGGCGGTGAAGGACCGGTCGTCTCGGCTCAGGAGCCCCGCGTCGGTCCCGACCCAGAGCCTTCCCTCGCCGTCCTCGGCGAGAGCCCGGACGATGTCGCTCGGGAGTCCGTCGGTCCGGCCGAACGTCCGGAAGCGTTCCTCGTTCCGGATGGTGAGCCCGCCCCCTTCCGTTCCCAGCCAGAGGCGCCCGCGCCGGTCCTCCAGGAGCGCGAGGATCCGGTTGTGACGGAGCTCGGGCGTCGATGCCCGGTCGAAGACGACGAAGCGGGCGCCGTCGAACCGGGCGAGCCCCTCCTGCGTTCCGATCCAGAGGTAGCCGTCGCGCGTCTGCACGAGCGACTCCGCGGAGCTCTGGGGGAGCCCTTCGCGAGTCTTCCAGACCTCGTGGCGGTACTGGGTCACCGCCCTGGCGGGGTCGAGAGCCTCCGCCGGTGAAGTCGCGAGGAGGGCTCCGAGGAGCCCGAGGGCGAGAGCGCGCGGGCCGGGCGCCATCGGAGGGACCATAGCAGGAAGGCCCC
Organism: uncultured Holophagales bacterium; assembly: GCA_964575465.1. Classification (GTDB taxonomy): domain Bacteria; phylum Acidobacteriota; class Thermoanaerobaculia; order UBA5066; family UBA5066; genus UBA5066. Next base: position 3,694 of record CAZNSS010000375.1, read on the forward strand.
CGGGCGCCGGAAGGGGATCGAACGCCACCGGGTGTGACGTTTCGTCACGCCTCCCCCTCCCTTTTGAACCTTCCCCCCGCACCTCCGTATCGCGTCAATGACCTTCGCCGGAATCCCCGCCCGAAGGGACACGCGCCCGATCACGGGCTCGACAACCTCGGAGTGCGCGCCATGAAGAAGAAGTGGATCCTCGTCTCGGCCCTCGGAATCACCCTCGTCGGCGCCGGAGTCGTCTTCGCCTCGCGGAATGGCAGGGAGAAGCCCCCGACCGCGGCCGAGAACCTCCCGTTCCGGCTCGGAACCGTCACGGCCGAGGACCTCCAGGTGAGCGTGCGGGAGGTGGGGGTCGTCGACCCGGTGACGAAGGTCGACGTCAAGTCGGTCGTCTCCGGCCGCGTCGTGAAGCTGAACGTGCGGGAAGGGGCGGTCGTGAAGGCCGGCGACGTCCTCGCCGAGGTCGAGCCCGACGTCACCCAGGCGCAGTCGCTCTCGGAGGTCAATTCCGGCCTGTCGCAGGCCGAGCTGGGCCTGAAGGACGCCGAGCGGCAGCTCCGCGCGCAGCAGGCGCTCTGGGAGGCCGGGCTCGTCGGGCACGAGACGCTGAAGGACTTCGTCGCGCGCCGGGACGTCGCCGCCGAGGCGCTGAAGGCGGCGCGGGCGCGGTACCGGATCGTCGAGGACCACGGCATCCCGATCTCGGCCGCCGGCGCCTCGCAGGTCGCCCGCGTGACGAGCCCGATGCCGGGCGTCGTCATCAAGCGCGGCGTCGAGCTCGGCGAGACCGTCACCTCCGGCGTC
>CAZNSS010000376.1:0-4477 GCA_964575465.1 uncultured Holophagales bacterium
TCGGCGCCGCGGCCGCCAGGGCCGCCAGCTCGCGCGGGGTCACGACGTTCTCCGCGCGGAGGGGGTCCGGGGGAATCCCGCCCGGCGGGTTCCCCCGGTTCGCTTCGCCGCCAGGGCCGCCAGCTCGCGCGGGGTCACGGCCGGTCCTCCAGGCCGAGGACGAGCGCCTGCGCGAGGAGCGGCAGGACGATCTCGTGGTGCCCGGTGATCGAGTACGACGCCCCCCCCGAGAGGACGGGGCGCTTCAGGACGTTCTCGTGCGGGCGGTAGTGGCGGATCATGTCGAGGTCGACGGTCGTGAAGTCCCTCACGTCGTGCCCCAGGTTCCGGGCCATCGAGAGGGCCTTCAGGAAGACCTCCGGCATGATGACCGCCGAGCCGGCGTTGATCCAGACCCCGCCGTCGCCGAGCCGGGCGATGACGCGGCGGATCGTCGTGAAGTCGCGAATCGACATCTCGCCCACGAGCGCCCCGTCCATCCCCGGGTGCTGGACGAGCGTGTCGGTGCCGAGGGCGACGTGGACCGTGAGCGGGACGTCCGCCTTCGCCGCCGCGGCGAAGAGGGAGAGGTGGCGGTAGGGGAAGCGCCCCCGGAGGATCGCCTCGCCGAGCGCGCGGCCGTAGCCGACCCCCTTCTTCCGCCCCGCGCGGAGGGCGCGGAAGACCCCCTCGCCCGTCTCGCGGCTCATCCCGAACTCGCCCGTCTCGAGGACGGCGCCGACGTCCTCCGAGGTCTTCCCGTGGAAGGCGACCTCGAAGTCGTGGATGCCGCTCGCGCCGTTCGTCGCGAGGGCGGTCACGAAGCCGCGCTCGACGAGGTCGATGAGGACCGGACCGAGCCCCGTCTTCAGGACGTGCGCGCCGAGGGCGAAGACGACCGGCTTCCCCTTCCTCTTCGCCGCGTGGATCGCGGCGGCGACCTTCCGCAGGGAGTCGGCCGCGAGGATCTTCGGCAGGCCGTCCCAGAAGTCGGCGAAGGAGCCGCTCGTCGGGGGCCTCGCCGCGAAGTCCTCGGTCTTCACCTTGAACCTCCGCGTCGCGATCGGGTAGGTCGTCACGGTCTCGCGCCGGCGCGTCATCGCGCCCTCCCTTCCGCCGCCTCGCGGAGCCGCCGCAGCCCGTCGGCGAGCCCCCCCGCGAGGATGACCCTCCCCGCGCCCTTCGCTCGCACCGCCGCGCGCTGCTCGCGCCCGTGCCCGGAGAGGAGGTGGACGGCGAGAGCCCCGAGGGCGAGGCCGGCCCCGACGTCGTCCCACTTGTCGCCCACGACGGCCGACCTCGCGGCCGAGAGGCCGAAGCGGCGAAGCTCGCGTCGGTGGAGGAGCGTCCCGGGCTTGCGGCAGCGGCACGAGACCGCGTACTTCTTCACCCGGCCCTCCGGGTGGTGCGGGCAGACGAGCCAGCCGGCGATCGGCACCCCGCGGGCGGCGAGCCGCTTCTCCACCTCGGCGTTCACGGCGTTCACGTCGTCCCAGCGGGTCAGGCCGCGCGCGACGCCGGACTGGTTCGTCACGACGAACAGCTTCGTCCCGTCCGCCGCGAAGCGGGCGAGGAGCGCCGGGGCGCCGGGAGCGAGGCGGACCCCCTTCGGGTCGGCGAGGAAGCCCCTCTCGGCGATGAGCGTCCCGTCGCGATCGAGGAAGAGGGCGTCGAGGAGCGGGCTGCGCCTCACTTCGTCCCGACGGCCTTCCGGATCGCCTCGGTGAACGAGGCCTCCGTCTGGAGGCCCGCGTGGCGGGCCACGACCTTCCCGTCGCGGCCGTAGATCATCGTGTACGGGAGCGAGCCGTCCCAGTTCGGGTCGACGGCGTCGATGAAGTCCTGCGGGTCACGGGTCTTCGCGAGCCACGAGACGAACGGGACCTTCTGCCCCCGGAGGAACTTCGGGACCTCGGAGGGACCTGTCTTCTGCGAGTCGAGGGAGACGAGGACGACGGCCAGGTCGCGCGACGGGAACTTCTTCGCCGCCGCGACGAGGTGAGGCATCTCCTCGCGGCACGGCTCGCACCAGGTCGCCCAGAAGTTGACGAGGAGGACCCTCCCCTTCTTCGGCGCCAGGATCCGGGAGGCGTAGTCCTCCGGCAGCAGGTGCTTGACCGGCTCCGCGACCGCCGGCGCCGCCGGCGCGAGGAGGGACGCCGCGAGCAGGGCGCCGAGCGCCCCCCTCGCGCGCGAGGAGGTCCGGTGGGGGATCACGTCAGGCGCGCTTGATCGAGCAGCCGAAGGCCTTCGTCTCGGCCGCGGGGACCGGCTGGCCCGAGAGGATCGCGTCGAGGGCGTTCCTGAGGTCGGGCGACTTCACGTTCTTCGGGTCGTCGTGGGTCTCGTCGATCCGCCCCCTGTAGAGAAGCGTCCCCTTCGGGTCGAGGACGTAGACCTCGGGGGTCTTCTGCGCGCCGTAGAGGTCGGCGACCCTGTTCCCCTCGTCCTTCAGGACGGGGAAGGAGAAGCCGTTCTTGGCCGCGTCCTCGGCGACCTCCGCCGCGGGCTCGGTCCTGTTGCTGTTGATCGTCACGAAGGTGATCCCCTTCGCGGCGTACTCCTTCCCCATCGCGGCGACGCGTTCCTTGTACCCCTTCGCGTACGGGCACCGCGTCGCGTCGAAGATCACGACGACGGCCCTGCCCTTCGAGAGGAGCTCCTTCAGCGCGACGGGGGCGCTCCCGGCGGCCGCGGGGAGCGTGAAGTCGGGGGCGGTGGCGCCGATCTTCGGGACCGCCGGGCCCTGGGCCGGGGCCGCGAGGCAGAAGGCGAGCGCCGGGGCGGCGAGGGCGAGGCGGGACATCTTCACGCGACCTCCATCATCGTCGGGAAGGCCTCCTCGGAGGCCCGTTTCAGCGTCGCGACCGGGACGTCGAGGACGACGTTCCCGCTCACGCTCACCCGGAGGACGTCCTTCGACACGCGCCCGAGGAACGCGGTCGGGACTCCGCGTCGCCGTGCCGCCTCGAGGACCGCCTTGCCGTTCCCTGGCGGGAACGAGACGACGACGCGCGGCGTCGACTGGGAGAAGAGGTAGACGGTGGGGAGGAGCGCCGTCTCGAGGTTCACCTCGGCGCCCAGGCCGTTCGGGATCGCCGCCTCGGCGAGGGCGACGGCGAGCCCGCCCTCGGAGACGTCGTGCGCCGACGTGAGGAGCCCGTCCGTCGCGAGGTCGACGAGGAGCTCGACCATCGAGCCGACGCCGAGGAGGTCGAGGTGCGGGCAGGGGCCCTCGTCGCGGCCGAGTACGGTGGCGAGGTACTCGCTCCTCCCCAGCTCGTCGCGCGTCTCGCCGAAGAGGGCGACGACGTCGTGCTCGCTGGCGAAGGCGTGCGGGACGGCGCGGGCGACGTCCTCGAGGAGGCCGACCATGCCGACGGTCGGCGTCGGGAGGATCGACTCCCCGTCCGTCTCGTTGTAGAGGGACACGTTCCCGGAGACGACCGGCGTCTCGAGGGCGCGGCAGGCGAGGGAGAGACCCTTCACGGCCCCGGCGAGCTGCCCCATGATCTCGGGCCGCTCGGGGTTCCCGAAGTTGAGGCAGTCGGTGATGGCGAGAGGCCGCGCGCCCGTGCAGGCCACGTTCAGCGCCGCCTCGGCGACGGCGTGCGCCGCGCCGCGCGTCGGGTCCGCGAAGCAGTAGCGCGGGTTGACGTCGGCGGTCACCGCGAGCCCCTTCTTCGTCCCCTTGACCCGGAGGACGGCCGCGTCGCCCGGCGGACCGATGACCGTGTTCGTCCTCACGCTCCGGTCGTACTGGCGCCAGATCCACGCCTTGCTGCAGAGGTTCGGCGATGCGAGGAGGGCGAGGAGGGCCGTCGTGTCGTCGGGCGCGCCGGAGAGGTCGATCGTCCCTTCGATCGGCTTGAGCGGCTCGTCGAGGGTCCAGGGGCGGCTGTAGACCGGGGCGTCGTCGACGAGCGGCGCGACGGGGAGGTCGGCCGCGACCTCGCCGTGCCAGAGGAGCCGCATTCGCGGCTCGGCCGTCACCTCGCCGATCTCGGCCACGTCGAGGCCCCACTTCTCGAAGACGTCGATGACCTCGCGCTCGCGACCCTTCTTCGTGACCAGGAGCATCCGCTCCTGCGACTCCGAGAGCATCAGCTCGTAGGGGGTCATGCCGGCCTCGCGCATCGGCACCCGGTCGAGGTCGAGGCGCATCCCGACGTCGCCCCGCGCGCACATCTCGAACGAGGAGGACGAGAGGCCCGCGGCTCCCATGTCCTGGATGGCGACGACGGCGTCCCCCTCGAGGACCTCGAGGACCGCCTCGAGGAGGAGCTTCTCCGTGAAGGGGTCGCCCACCTGAACCGTCGGGCGGCGCTGCGCCTTCTCGTCGTCGAAGACGTCGGACGCCATCGAGGCGCCGTGGATGCCGTCGCGACCCGTCTTCGACCCGGCGTAGAGGACCGGGTTCCCGACGCCGGACGCCTTCGCCTTGAAGATCCGCTCGTGGCGGACGAGGCCCACCGCCATGACGTTCACGAGGATGTTC
>CAZNSS010000377.1:0-4426 GCA_964575465.1 uncultured Holophagales bacterium
CTGGCGGTCCCGGCGGCCGCGCAGCGCACCGGGCCGTTCGGCCCGTCGCCGGCGGGGAAGGCCCTGGCCCTCGTTGCCGACGACTCGGCCACCGGCGAGACGCTCGCCCCGATCGTCCTCGAGGCGGCGTCGAAGCGCTGGACCTTCCGGCTCTTCCCGCGTCTCCTCGACGTCCTGGAAGAGTGGGTGCGGGAGGACCGTTCGCGCCTTCCGACCGTCCTCGACGCGTTCGGGCGTGCGGCGACCGGGGTTCGGAACGAGGCCGCGGCGGCTTCCCTCGTCGACGCGGCGGACGAGCTGAAGAGGCGGCTGGAGGCCGCCCCCGAGCCGAGGTCTCCCCGGTCGGGGTGGTTCCGGCCGCGCCCCGGAGCCGGGCTCTCTTTCCCGTGGCGCGTGGGGGGCGTCTCCCCGCGGGAGCTGCAGGACCGCAGGGTCGCGTTCGTCGACCTGCGGCTCCCGGCCGGGGACCGGACCGCGTACGTCCGGGCGGCCTTCGAGGCTTTCCTGGCCACGTCGTGCGGGACCTTCCTCGGCGGGGCGGTGGAGGAGGCGTGCGCCGACGTCGGCCTCCGTCCCCTCCGGTGGGCCGCGCTCGAGGCGGGCCTCGCCGGCCTCTCGGGCGACGGCTCCGAGCCCGGGCTCGTCGACGCCTACCTCGGGGTGGACCCGGGCCTGACCGGCCGCGTCCTCGACGGCGTCTCCTACGGCTTCCCGTCCGCCCCCTGCGAGGAGTGCGTCCTCCTCCGCTCGTGGCTCCGCAAGCGGCCCACGCGCTGGCAGGTGCGCGCCGGGCTCGAGCCGGCGCTGGAGCCGTAGCCGGCGCTCCGGGGTATCTCTCCGGGCAGCGGCACGCGGCGCGACGCGACGGCTGGTACCCTGCTCGCGTATCGCCCGTCGTTCGAAGGAGGCCACGATGCCCACGACCCCCGTCCGCACGCCCCCTGCCCGATCCAGCGCGAAGGAGTCGGCGGAGACCTTCGACGCGCTCCGGAAGATCCTCGCTTCCCACGCGAAGGGGCTCAAGGTGACCGCCGACGGTCCGAAGGGCTATTCCCTGAACACGACGTGGTCGGAGAAGTGGCAGAAGGAGCTCTTCTTCGGAGCCGTGCAGATCGCGAAGAACTACGTCTCGTTCCACCTCTTCCCCGTCTACATGTACCCGGACCTCCTCGACGGGGTCTCCGAGGAGCTCAAGGACCGGATGCAGGGGAAGTCGTGCTTCGCCTTCCGCTCGCCCGAGCCGGCGCTGTTCCGGGAGCTGGCGGCGCTGACGAAGGCGGGGCTCGCGAAGATGAAGGCGGAGAAGGTCATCTGACCGCCACAGGAGGGTGAAATGTCTCGAAGGCCGGTCACGGTCCTGATCGTCTACAGGGCGCAGCCGGGAAGGGCGGACGCCGGTCTCCGGGTGCTGGCGGACCTCGTCGGGACGGTCGTGGCGGAGGAGCCCGCCTGTCTCGGCATCACCGTCCACCAGGACGCGTCCGACCCGACCCGGATCCTCCTGCTCGAGGAGTGGAGGGACGAGGCGTCGTACGTCGGCCCGCACATGCAGACGCCCCACATCCGGGCCTTCGTCGAGAAGGCACCGGAGTTCTTCGCCGGCCCTCCGGAGATCTCGTTCTGGGAGTGGCGCGCCGAGGAGCGCCGCGCCTGAAGGGGGTGCCTCTCCCGGGAGGCCCGGCGTCGTGCAGAATCCCGGCATGAGCGAAGCCGCCGTCGAGCTCTGGGGATTCCTCTCCGACGACGTCGAGGGCGTGCGCGAGGAGGTGGAGCGCCTCCTCGGCGTGACGTTCCGGATGCACGAGAGCGCGTCGATCGGGCCCTACTACTTCGCCGATCTCGACGATCCGGAGTCGGACCTGATCCTCCGCCCGAACCTCGACGCGGGGTTCGACGAGGACGTGGACGACCCCGACGACGCGTTCGCCGAGCCCGACTTCCCGGACTTCGGCGTCCTCCTGTACGTCGAACGGAGGAGCGAGGGCAAGCCGGGAGGTGGAAGGCTCGCGGCGCTCGGCGCCTCGGCGCAGCTCCTCCTCGTGGAATAGTCGCCCGCTCCGCGTGAGAATGGACGTTCGGCCGCGCGCCGCGGCCCCGGAGGCGTGCCATGAGCGGTGATCCTTCCGTGACGTCTGAAACGGTCCGCGCCTTCGTCTCCCGGCGCCGCCTCGCCCTGGCCGGCGCGTCGCGCTCGGGGAAGAAGTTCGGGAACGTGATCCTCCGCGAGCTGAAGGCGCGGGGGTACGAGATGGTCCCGGTCCACCCGGAGGCCGCGGAGCTCGAGGGTCTTCGCTGCGAGAGGAGCCTCGCGGCCCTCGAGGGGCGCGTAGACGGCCTCGTCGTCGTGACGCCACCGGCCGAGGCGGTCCGGCTCGTTCAGGAAGCGGCCTCGGCGGGCATCCGGAGCGTCTGGCTCCAGCAGGGGGCGGGATCGGAAGACGCGGCCCGGGTCGCGCGAGACCGGGGCGTCTCGCTCATCCAGGGGGAGTGCCTCCTGATGTTCCTCCCCGAGGTCCGTGGCATCCACCGGTTCCACCGCGGTCTCTGGCGTCTTCTCGGAAAGCTCCCGCCGGAGGCGGCGCGCGCCTGACGTGGGAACTCCCTTCGCGTCGTTCGTCCTGGCGTTCTCGGCGGGGATCCTGGCGTTCGGCGTCGCCTCCGTGGCGCTCGCCGCCGTCTTCGTCCAGGGGCGCTTCGAGGCGAGCCGGCTCTTCGGCCCGTGCGTCGGCCTCGTGGCGAGCGGCCTCCTGGCCGGCTTCCTCGCCATCGTGGCCTCGTCCGGGGGCGTCTCCTGGGGATTCGTCGGCGTCCCGGCGGCGCTCGCCGTGGTCCTGTCGTCGGTGGGCCTCTTCCTCGCCCGGGGCCTGCCTCCGCTCAAGGGGTACGGCCGGATCGACCTCTGGCTCCTGGGGCTCTGCCTCCTCGGTTCCCTCGTCCTCGTCGGCCTGCTCCTGGCCCTCCACAACGTCCCGGTGAATTGAAGGCTGTTTTCGGGCATAGTACCGGGCTCATGAAGAGGTCCTCTCGCCCGCTTCTCGCGCTGCCGATCCTGCTGGTCGTCGTCGTCACCGCCGTCCCTGGCTTCGCGCAGGAGACCACGACCTCCTCCGCGGAGGACAAGGCGCAGGCGCTGGCCCTGGTCAAGCAGCTCGAGGAGGACCCGCTCGCCTCGGGCGCCGAGAACGCCCGGCAGTGGCTGACGAACTTCATCGTCAACGCTCCGGACCTCTTCATCTCCACGTGTCCCGAGCTCCTCGGTCCGCTGAACGGGCAGGGAAAGAACGGGGCCCCGGAGATCATCGGGCAGCTCTACTTCGGGAACGCGGCCTGGGCGATCCAGAACCCCGCGAAGGCGTCGGACCGCGAGGCGGTCTTCGTCGGCGGGGTCGAGAGCGCCCTCCGCCTCTACGAAAGCCTCGTGAAGCAGAAGACCCGGTGGCGCTGGCCGCTCCTCGACGACCTCCGCTCCCGGGCGAAGAAGGGGACGCTCGCGGAGTACGTCCACGAGAACATCGGCAAGTGCCAGTGAAGCGGTGATTCGCCGCTTCGTCGTCCTTCCGGCAGTCGTCCTTCTCGTCGCCCTCTCCGGCTGTGGAGGCGGTACGCGACCGGATTCCGCGTTCGCGACGCGCGCCCTGGCGGGCGAGGCGGTCCCCGCCTGGGTGCCCGCGGCCGCGACGGAGCTGAGGGTCCGGCCGGGCGAAGGGAGCGGCGCCTTCTGGCTCCGGTTCCGGCTTCCCGCGGCGGAGCGGACGGCCCTCGAGGCCGAGCTCCTCCGGATCCCCGACGAGCAGGTCGCGACGCTCACGTTCCGCGCGCCGAAGGGGGCCGACTGGTGGTTCCGTGGCCTCGTCCAGGTCGTGCCGGCGCGGGAGAAGACCGTCCTGGCGGCCGACGTCTTCTCCGGGGCGGGGCGGGCCGTCGCGCAGGGGACGTTCGTCGCGTTCGACAGGAGCTCCGACGCCGTCTACGCCTGGACGGCGAGCCGGTAGGCACGGGAGCTCGGCTCCTTCCATTCCGGAAGCTCGCGTCGCCAGGCGGCCCGGAATGCGGACGGCGGCGATAATCGTTTCCGAAACGGGAGGTGCCCGGTGCTCAGAATCGCAGGACTCGTCTTCGTGCTCGTCGGGCTCGGCGCCGGCATCTTTCTCCTCGCGGGGTCGTTCGGCCTGACCCCGAACGCGCCGGGGCTCGCCGCCTGGGTCCTCTTCCCGGCCTGCGCCTTCGGTGGCCTCGTCCTCGCCGCGCTCGGCTCCGGCCGGGGCGGGCTCCCGGTCCTCCTCAAGGTCGCGGGAGGGGCGCTCCTCCTCCTCTCGGCGGGAGCGGCCGTCGGCCTCCTCCTCGCCTCGACGGGCTTCGCGCAGGCGACGAACGGCACCCGCTCGCTCTGGTACCTCCTCGTCGTCGCGGGCCTCGCCGGGACGGC
>CAZNSS010000378.1:0-4424 GCA_964575465.1 uncultured Holophagales bacterium
GGCCCGGCGAGGCCGTGGACGACGTCGTCGACGAGCGGCTCGTCGAAGAAGGCCGCCCCCTCGAGCGCGGCCTCGGGGTCGAGCTCGATGCCGGCCAGGTACCGACAGAAGGGTCGGATCCGCCGGGCGAGGTGGCCCGCCCCGAAGCCGACGTCGAGGACGGCGAGCCCGACTCCGAGGGCCCGGATCCGCCGCAGGAGCACGTCGTGCGACGAGCCGGGGATCTCCTTCCAGGGGTACCGCGAACGCGGCAGCTCGCCCGCGTATTTCACGCCTTCGAGACCTGCGCGATCGGGATTCGCCGCCCGCTCCCGAAGGCCTTCGTCGAGACCCTCAACCCGGGGGCGGCCTGCTGCCTCTTGTACTCGGCCCGGTCGATCTGGCGCGCGATCCCGGCGACGAGGGCCTCGCTGACCCCGGACTGGCGGGCCACCCGGGCGGGGGGCTCGTTCCGCTCGACGAGCCCTTCGAGGACCCGGTCGAGGAGCTCGTAGGGAGGGAGCGAGTCCTGGTCGGTCTGCCCGGGACGGAGCTCGGCGGAAGGCGCCTTGTCGATCGTCGAGGAAGGGATGAGCTCCCGTCCCGCGCGCCGGTTCAGGTGCCGGGCGAGCGCCCAGACGCGCATCTTCGGGAGGTCGGAGATCGGCGCGAGGCCGCCGCACATGTCGCCGTAGAGGGTGCAGTAGCCGACGGCGAGCTCGCTCTTGTTCCCGGTCGTCAGGAGGAGCGGGCCCAGCTTGTTCGAGAAGGCCATCAGGAGCATCCCGCGGATGCGTGCCTGCAGGTTCTCCTCGGTCACGTCCTCGGGGCGGCCCGCGAACAGGGGCGCGAGCGTCGATTTCGCCGCCGCGAAGAGCGGCTCGATCGGGAGCACCTCGAGCCGGATCCCGAGCGCCTCCGCGAGGGCGCGGGCGTCGGTGATCGAGCCCTCGGACGAATAGCGCGACGGGAGCGCGAGGCCGGTGACGTTCGCGGAGCCGAGCGCGTCGACGGCGAGCGCACCGACGAGGGCCGAGTCGATCCCCCCCGAGAGCCCGACGACGGCGGTGGCGAACCCGCACTTCCTCGCGTAGTCGCGGATGCCGAGGACGAGGGCCCTCCGGAGCGACTCGAGCGGCTCTCCGTCGGCGTCGTCGGGCAGGTCCGCCGGTTCCGAGCCGGAGACCGCGGCGGCTCGCGGACCGTCGAGGTCGACGACGACGAAGTCCTCCTCGAAGAGCGCCGCGCGGGCGCGAACACGTCCCGTCCCGTCGAGGACCATCGAGCCACCGTCGAAGACGAGCTCGTCGTTGCCGCCGACGAGGTTCAAGTACGCCACCGGGACGCGCCCGTCGCGGGCGAGCCGGGCGAGCATCCGCCGCCGGAGGCGCGGCTTCCCCTCCGAGAACGGCGAGGCGGAAACGTTCACGATCAGGTCGGCGCCGCGGGCGAGGAGCGTCTCCCCGGGGTCGTCGCGGTAGAGGCGGCGCTGCCGGAAGAAGTCCTTGTCGTTCCAGAGGTCCTCGCAGATCGTCAGGCCGACCTTGCGCCCGGCGATGCGGACGAGCGTCGGGCTCTCGGCGGGCTCGAAGTGCCGCACCTCGTCGAAGACGTCGTAGGCCGGGAGGAGGCATTTCCGCGCCACTGCGGCGACGCGGCCGCCCCGGAGGAGGACCGCCGCGTTGTAGAGCGGCTTCCCGGTCTTCGACGGGTTCGGGACGAGGGTGCCGGCCAGAAGCGCGGTCCGACCGGAGCGGCGCGCCAGGGAGGAGAGGAGGCGGGCTGCCTCGCCCTGGAACGAGGGGCGGTCGAGGAGGTCGCGCGGCGGGTACCCGCAGAGCGCCATCTCCGGCACGAGGAGGAGGTCGGCCTTCGCCGCCTCCGCTTCCTTCCAGAGCGCCTCGATCTTCGCGCCGTTCCCCGCGAAATCGCCGATCGTGGCGTTCATCTGTCCGAGGGCGAGGCGCATCCGTCCGATGGTAACGCCGCCCCGTCGCCGCCTCAGCGGGCCGGCACGAGCGTGGTGCCCGAGAGGAGGTCCGAGAGGGTCCTTCCCTTCCGGTCGAAGGCGGCGACGAGGAGAGGGACGCCGGCGAGAGCCCCCGTCAGGAGGGCGCCGAAGAAGCGGAGGAAGGCGGCCACGAGGGTGGGCGAGCCGCCGTCGTCGGCGGCGACACGGAGGTCGGCGAGCGCCATGCCGGGCGTGGCCCCCCAGACGAACGGCACGAGGACGAGGAGGACGAGCGCCGCGAGGAGGAGGAACGCCCCGAGCCCCAGGAGGGCCGGGGGCGGGAATCGGAGCTCGAGGAAGATCGCGCCGGCCGCCAGCTCGAGGGCTCCGAAGAGGCCGAGGATGACGACGTCGGCGAGCCCGGCGGCGAACCGCCGGGCAAACGCGACGGGAGCTTCCGAGCCCGCCTCGTCCACGATCTCCCCCGGCTCGTCGACCTCCTCGGCCGATGCCGGAGCGGAGGCCGTCGCCGCGGGCGGGGCGGGGGCCGCGGCCGTCGTCGGAGAGGGCGAGAGCGGGGCTTCGGAGACGTCGGGAAAAAGGCTCAGCGTCTTTCCGCGCCCTTTCGCGGGCGCGGCGGGCTCGCCCCCCAGGGGGTGCTCGGCGAGGGGGTCGTGGCTCTTTTCGGTCATCGGCAGGAGGTCACGGCCGGGGAGAGACGTGCCGGATGTAGATGCGCGCGAGGAGGTCGTCGTTGCCGCCGGCGTACTTCCGCGCGAATTTCAGGTGCCGCTGCGCCTCGGCGTCCTGAGGGCGGAGGGCCGCGGCTTCCTTGAACGCCTCGGCCGCCTTCCTCGTGTTCCCCGACTGCAGGTTCAGGACCGCGTCGTTGAAGTAGCTCTTGAAGAGGTACTCTTCCACGTCCTGGTTCTTGGGGTCCGACTTGCGGAGGTCCCAGAGGAGGCGCTGGGCGCTTTCGTAGTCCTGCTCGTTGTAGGAGCGGATCGCCGAGCCGAGAGCCGAGACGGCATCGCGTGCGCGGGAGAGGGCCTGGGCCGCCTCCGAGTCTTCGGGCCGGGCCTTCACGACGAGGTCGAGGGACTTGACGGCCTCGATGTACCGGCCGGAGGCGAGGTTCGCGAAGCCGGAGACACGTGCCTCGTCGACCTGGGCGTCGTTCACGGGAGTGGCCGTCGAAGGCCTCGGCTCGGCGGACGACTTGAACTGGTCGATCAGGACGAGCGCCTGGTCGTGCCTCGGGTCGGAGGAGGGAATCGCCGTCAGGATCCCGAGGGCCTCCTCGACCTTCCCCTGCTTGAAGAGGTTCTGCGCCTTCTCGAGAGGGTCCTGGGCGGGGGACGCGGCGGTGGGAGGAGCCTCGGCCACGGGGGGCGGGACGGCCGCCTTAGGCCTGAAGAAGAACCAGGCGCCGGCCGCGACGCCGGCGAGGACCAGCACCGCGACGCCGATCAGCAGCCTCCCGTCGACCTTGCCGCCCCGGGCCGGCGCCTCGGCCTCGTGGCGAGACGTCCCGATGGCGGCCTCCTCGAGACGGCTTTCGCCTCCCGGCGCCTCGAGCGAGGAGAGATCCTCGGCGAACGAGGGCCGCATGGGCGACTCGAGCTCGTCGCGCAGGTAGGGTTCGTCGGGGACCGGGGCCGCGGAGCCGGGGGCCGCCGTCGCGGAGGGGACGGCGAGAGCGGCGTCGATCTGGTTCAGGTAGTTGCGGGCCGTCGCGTCCGACTCGGAGAGCGTCAGGACCTTCAGGAAAGCGTTCCGGGCCGAGGGGAGGTCCCCCGCCTCGTAGAGCTGCACTCCTTCGGACAGGAGGACGTCCAGCTGCCGCGCGGCATCGCTCTGCTTCTCCCGTGCGGCGTCGATCCGCCGGGAGGCGTCGTCGTTCGAGAGGTCGATGAGGAAGACGCGACTCCAGAGGTCGATCGCCTCCTGGAGATGGCCCCGGGCCGCGGCGTCGTCCCCCTGCCGGAGGAACTGTGCGATCCGCGGGTCGACGGTCGCGGCCGCCGGCCCCGGGGAGGGGAGAGGGGAGGATACCGACGCGAACGGGTCGTCCGGAGGCCCCGGGGAAGCGAAGGGGTCGAGCGGGGGCTCCTGCGTGGCGAAGAGCTCGGGCGGAGCCGCCTGGGGAGCGAACGGATCGCCGGCCGGGGCGGGCGCGCCGAACGCGTCGATCGGGGCGGAGTCGAAGGGCGTCGCTGCCGGAGGGGCGGGGGTCGCGAACGAGAGGTCCGGTGCCGGAGCTCCGAAGGCCGTGGCCGCCGGCTCCCCGAGGCCGAAGTCGGCGGAGGGGGACATCGCGGGCGCCTGGGCCGGAGCAGCCCCGGACGAAGGTGCGAACGGGTTCGCACCGAGATCGTCGAAGGCGAGGTCGTCCAGGCTGGAGCTGCTCGGGGCGAACATGTCGGGCCCGGACGCCGGGGCCGGGGGGACCGCGTAGCCGGCGGCCGGCGTCGGCGGGCCGGAGGCCGGCGGA
>CAZNSS010000379.1:0-4422 GCA_964575465.1 uncultured Holophagales bacterium
CGGTTCACGCCCTCGATCTCCCTGTCGACCGCGGCGATCTCCTTCCTCACCTTCGCCTCCTCCTCCGCCGAGAGCTCCTTCTTCGGAAGGGCGACGACGAGGCCGGCGACGCCGACGTGGTCGTGGAACGCATTCGGCAGCTCGACCTTCGGTGCGACGAGGAGGCTCGAGAGTCGGGCCATGTGGGAGAGGAGCGGCGCGTGCGCTCGGAGCGCCTCGGCCACGGCGCCCTCGGGGACCTCGAGGCCGGCGTCGAGCGCTTCGGTCTGGGCCATGCCGCGCTCGGCGCGGAGGTTTCTCACCCGCGTCGCCGTCTCGCGCAGCGTCTCGACGACCTCCACCGCGAACGGGTCGCGCCAGTCGTCGCGCCCCGCCGGGTACGGGAGGACGGCGAGCTTCGCCCCGTCGCCGTTCAGCGCCTCGCGGATCTCGCAGGAGATGAACGGCATGAACGGGTGGAGGAGCGCGAGCGAGTCGAGGAGGACGCGCCGGAGCACCGTCCGCGTCTTCGCCTTCTCCTCCTCCGCGAGCGCCTCGTCGCGAAGGACCTGCTTGACCATCTCGACGTAGCCGTCGCAGAACTCGGTCCAGAAGAAGGCGTAGAGGGCGTTCGCGGCCTCGTCGAAGCGGAAGACCTCGAGCGACTCGTTCACCTTCTTCGCCGTGGTCGCGAGGCGGTCGAGGATCCAGCGGTCGACTCGGCCGAGGGTCGCGAAGTCGGGCTCGTCGGCGACGGGCGTCTCGCCGAGCATCCCCATCGCGAAGCGCGCGGCGTTCCAGACCTTCGTCGCGAAGGCCCGCGAGGCCGCGACGCGCGTCGTCCCGAACGGCAGGTCGCGGCCCGTGCCGGAGAGGACGGCGAGGGCGAAGCGGACGGCGTCGGCGCCGTACTCGTCGCACATGACGAGCGGGTCGATGACGTTCCCCTTCGTCTTGGACATCTTCTGCCCCCGCTCGTCGCGGACGAGCCCGTGCAGGAAGACCTCGCGGAAGGGGACGCGCCCGTCGAACCAGACGCCGGCCATGATCATCCGGGCGACCCAGAAGAACAGGATGTCGAAGCCCGTGACCATGACGTCGGTCGGGTAGAAGCGGGAGAGGTCCTTCGTCTTCTCCGGCCAGCCGAGGACCGAGAGCGGCATGAGCCACGAGGAGAACCAGGTGTCGAAGACGTCGGGGTCGCGGTCGAGCTTCGCGCTCCCGCAGACGGAACAGGCGGCCGGGTCGGCCGCGTCGCCCGGCTTCGGCACGGTGACGTGCCCCTCCGGGCAGTACCAGGCCGGGATCTCGTGCCCCCACCAGAGCTGGCGCGAGACGCACCAGTCGCGGATGTTGCGCATCCACTCGTCGTACGTCTTCTTCCAGAGCTCGGGGGTGAAGGTCACTTCTCCCGCCTCGCTGGCGGCGACCGCCTTCTCGGCGAGCGGCTTGATCTTCACGAACCACTGGAGCGAGACGAGAGGCTCGAGGACCGTGTCGCAGCGCTGGCACCGGCCGACGGCCGAGGTGTGCGGCTTGTCGTCGCGGCGGAGCCCCTGCTCGCGCAGGTCGACGAGGACCTTCTTGCGCGCCGCGCCCCTCTCGAGGCCGGCGTAGGCCGCGCCCGCCTCGGCGGTCATCTTCCCGTCGAAGCCGATGACGGCGATCGACGGGAGGTGGTGGCGCCGCCCCGCCTCGAAGTCGTTCGGGTCGTGGGCGGGCGTGATCTTCACGACGCCCGTCCCGAACTTCCGGTCGACCATTTCGTCGGCGATGACGGGAATGAGCCGCTCGGTCAGCGGGAGCCGCACCCTCTTCCCGACGATCGCGGCGTAGCGCTCGTCCTCGGGATGGACCGCGACCGCGGTGTCGCCGAGCATCGTCTCGGGGCGCGTCGTCGCGACGACGACCTCCCCGCTGCCGTCCTCGAGCGGGTAGGCGACGGACCAGAGCTGCCCCGAGCTCTCGACGTGGTTCACCTCCAGGTCGGAGAGGACGGTCGCACAGCGCGGGCACCAGTTCACCATCCGGCTGTCGCGGTAGGCGAGGCCCTGGTGGTAGAGCTCGCTGAAGACGCGCCGGACGGCCTTCGAGCGCGCCTCGTCGAGCGTGTAGTACTCGCGGGAGAAGTCGCAGGAGCAGCCGAGGCGCCGGATCTGGTTCAGGATGTCGCCGCGGCGCGCGTCGGCCCACTCGCGGCAGATCGCCAGGAACGGCTCGCGCCCGAGGTCGTGGCGCGTCTTCCCCGTCCGCTCCGTCAGGTCGCGCTCGACGACCATCTGCGTGGCGATGCCGGCGTGGTCGACGCCCGGGACCCAGAGGACGGCGCGGCCCTGCATCCGGCGCCAGCGCGAGAGGACGTCCTCGAGCGTCCGGCCGAGCGCGTGGCCGACGTGGAGGCGGCCCGTGACGTTCGGCGGCGGGATCACGAGGGTGTACGGGCGGGCGTCCTCGCCCGCGATTTCGGGACGGAACTGGCCCGACTCCTCCTGGAGCCGGTACCACTTCATCTCGAAGGACTGCGGGTCGAAGCGCTTGTCGAGCTCGGGACGGGGCACGGCAGACATAGGCCGGCGAGTCTAAACGACGCCTCGGGCGGGGACGACGTCCGGCAACTCAGCCGGCCCGCTCGACCTCGGCGATCCTCTCGCGGACGAGGCGCTCCGCGTAATCGGGCACGACCTCCCACGCGATGTCGCGGACGGCCTTGTCCGTGAGGAGCTGGACGACGCGCCGCGCGATCCGGTCGACGTCGGCCTCCGAGAGCGCACCGGACGCTCCGGCCGCGATCGGGGCGGTCGTCGCCGCGGGGGCCGCCGCTTCCTGCGCGACCGGAGCCTGCATGGAGACGGACGGCGGCGGGATGAGCTTCGAGAGGTCTTCCAGGCGGGCCGCGGCGGCGATCTCCTCCAGCTCGTCCGGAAGGGCCTCCGGGGCCTCGGGGGGCGCGGTTTCCTGCGACGCGGTCCCGTGGAGGTCGATGTCGGCGGGCGTCTCCTCGCCGATGAGAGCGGCGTGCCGCTCCCAGATCTCGGGCCGGCGCCGGACCCGGCCGGATGCCTCGAACGCTTCGAGGTCTGCCTCGATGTCGCGAGGGATCGGATCGACCCCATCGACGTCGGAAGAGCCGCCACCGAGCTCCGGCGGAGGGGGCGGCACCTCGATCGCGGGGCCCTCGTCCCACGGCGCGGACTCCTCGTCGGGGACGGGCTGGTCCATCTCGGGGAAGGGCTCGACGGTTTCCGGCTCCGCGGGAGCGGCTTCGGAGACAACCGCCGCCACCTCGACCGGAAGCTCGACCGCGGCCGCCTCCGCAACGGCGTCGGCCGCGGGTTCGGGCTCGGGTTCGGGCTCGAAATCGACCTCGATCTCATCCGAGGCGGGAGCGGATTCCGGCTCCGGGCCGAGCTCGAAAGGTGCTTCCTGGGCCTGAGGCACCGGAGCCGCTTCGACCGGGGCTTCGGGTTCCGCTTCGGCGAAGAACGGCTCGGGCACCACCTCCGGCAGGACCAGGGGCTCGGTGTCCGGGCCGGTCCCGGTCGCGGGGAGCGACGGGACGGGCGCCTCGACCTCCGGGACGGGTTCGGGCTCGAAGAACGCCGGAGGAGGAGGCGGAGGAGGAGGAACGAAGGCCGGCTCCGGCAGGTAGGGCTGGTAGGACGTCAGCGGAGCCGGAGGAGGCGGCGGAACGTACGCCGGCTCGGCCTCGAAGAACGCGGGCGGCGGGGGCGGGGGAACGTATTCCGGTTCCGGTTCCGGCTCTGCGATGGCGGGCGGAGCAGGAGGCTCGGTCGCGACCGCCGGTTCGACGAAGAACGGCGACAGCGGCTCCGCCGCGGGCTCGGTTTCCGCGTCGAACAGGGGCGGGACTGGCTCTCCTTCGAGGACCGGTTCGGGCTCGAAGAACGCCGGAGGAGGAGGCGGCGGCGGAGGTACGAAGGCCGGCTCGACGAGGAAGGGGGGCGGCGGCGGCTCGGTCGCGACCTCCTCGATCTCGAACGGCGACGGGGGCTCCTGGGCGGCCGCGGGCTCCGGCGCGAAGAAAGCCGGCGGAGGAGGGGGTACCAGCCCTTCCTGATCCGCCGCGAGGGCGAGCTCCTCGGCGGTCGGGATCTTCATCGCCCTCGTGCTGTAGCTCGACTCCTCCACGGGCTCGACGGGCACCGAGGAGACGAACGGCGGGAGGTACGCCACGCCGAGGTCGAGCGCGGGCATCGCCTGCGTCGCACCGGTGTCCTGCAGAGACTTCGCCGGCGGAGGGAAGGCGCCTTCGAGATCCGCCGCGGAGAGGATCGTCGTGGGAGGCGGCTCGGGAACGGGGGGAGGGGCCAGGGCCGCCGCGGCCTCGGCCTCCTCGCGAACGGCCCGCGCCTTCCCGACGAGCTCGCGGACGAGGCCCTGGAGGGCGTGGGAGTCGAACGGCTTCGTGACGATGGCGTCGCT
>CAZNSS010000380.1:0-4407 GCA_964575465.1 uncultured Holophagales bacterium
TCGACGTGTCGAAGGCGACGAAGAACGTGACCGACGGGACGACGGGCGACTACGTCCGGCAGGACTCCCTCGCCACGCCGAGCGACGACCAGGTCAACCCGATGGCCGGCCTCGTCTGGCGCTCCTCTTCCGGCACCGTCGTGAACGCCGTGGTCGCCCGCAAGGGACGTTTCCCCGCGCTCTCGCAGCTCTACTCCTCCAAGAGCGGGAACACGCACCTGAAGTCGGAGCGGAGCCTCAACACGACGGCGAGCGTCTCCCACCCCGTCGGCTCCGACCTCCGTCTCGAGCTCGGCGGCTTCTACTACGACGTGACGGACATGATCACGCGGAACGGCTCGAGCGCGACGAACGCCTACCAGAACGTCGGCAACGTGAAGATGGCCGGCTTCGAGGCGGTCGTCGAGGCGACGCCGCTCGCGGGCCTCACCCTCCGCGCCGACTACACCTTCGTCGACGCGCAGGATGCGAGCGCCGTCCGGGTGACGGACGACGTCACGAACGTCCCGAGGCACAAGGCGGGCTTCTTCGCCTCGTACACCGTGCCGGGCCCGAAGACGCTCCTCGACCTCGACGCGGTCTGGGTCGGGTCGATGTACTCGAGCCTCCCCACCGTCACCTACCCGGCCGACCCGGTAAAGGAGGTCGACGGGTACTTCCTGCTCGGCGCGAAGGTGACGCAGGAGATCGTGAAAGGGGTCCGGCTCTACGTCTCCGGCCGCAACCTTCTCGACGAGGACTACGAGAGCGAGGCCGGCTTCCCCGGCGTGGGGCGGACGTTCTCGTTCGGCGCGTCGGCGACGTTCTGAGGGCCGACGGCACGCCGGGCGCCTTTCCGGGTGTCAGACCGGTCGAAGGGACCTGCCTGCCGCCGCCACAGGAGCCTCGATGACCCGACGCGACGCCCGGCGAGCCCCGGAGGTTCGAATCACGCTCGATCCTCTTCAGGATCGCCGTCCGAATCCCCATGGCGACTGTGGACAGAACTGTGGACAGACCCAAGAGGGCCGCCGATGTCGGCGGCTCCTAAATCCCTTGGAATCAAAGGTCGGGACGGCGGGATTCGAACCCGCGACCCCTTGAACCCCATCGGGCTGGAACCACCCATGCCCGCCGCGTCGATCCCAGGACGCGGCATGAGGCACCTCCTGTGACGATCCTGGGATAGCCGAGGATCGCTGCGGCGCGCGGGAACAGCACCAGGGACAGCACCAGCGGCGGCGTCGCCGCTCCCGTGCTCGGACGACCATTCTCGCGCGCAACGAAGGCACCTCCTCCATTCAGGCCCGTTTCCCGGCTCTCGTCTAGACTTGGCCCGTCATGGTTCGGTCCCGCGAAGACATCATCGCGATCCTTCGGGCGATGAAGCCCGACCTCGTCCGCCGCTTCGGCGTGCGCGACCTGGCCGTCTTCGGCTCGTTTGCACGCGGCGACCAGACCGACCGAAGCGATATCGACATCCTCGTCGACGTCGACCCCGCGATCGGTCTCGATTTCGTCACGCTCGCCGACAGCCTCGAGGCCGCCCTCGGCCGGCCGGTCGACCTGATCTCCACCCGCGCGCTGCGTCCACGGCACATGGACGCGATCCGGCCCGAGGCGCTTCATGTCTAGACGCTCCGTCCGCCTCCTGCTCGACGACATGCTCGAGGCCACGGAGCGGATCGAGCGATACGTCGCGAGAATGGACCAGCCAGCGTTTCTCGCCGACGAGAAGACCTCCGACGCCGTCGTGAGAAACCTCGAGATTCTCGGAGAGGCCGCGGCTCACGTGCCGGATGATTTCAGGGTAAGCACATCGGAGCTGGAATGGCCGCGGATCGTCGGCCTCAGGAACCGGGTCGTCCACGGGTACTTCGCGGTGGACCTCGAGCTCGTCTGGAGGATCGTCGTCAGCGACCTGCCCGCTCTCGCGTCGCGACTTCGCACCCTTCGCGACTCCCTTGGCTAACGCCTCGACGGTTGGCCCGCGCATCGGCCTCGTGTAGCCGGAAGCCTGGTTCAGCACCAAGAAGAATCGAGGCCGCGGAGGTCATCCGCGGCCTCAGTCTTGGCTCTCAGAGTGGTCGGGACGGCGGGATTCGAACCCGCGACCCCTTGAACCCCATGCGACACCTCCGTCCGCTGACAGCTGTAACTGGCCACATATCATGAATTTACACTGGCGTGAGATGCCGCCCGGACTATCCGCGGACAGCATCGGACCACGAAAGTAGATACCTTGAGGCTCTCGCTGAACGACGCTCCCGAAAACTGCGTTCGGCCCCCTGCCGGAAGGATCCGACACGACGGGCTCTGCTCATGAGAGAAAATCGCCATGGGAGTCCAAGAAGATGGCGTCACGGTCGGTAGTTGTCGCGGTTCCGGAAAAGGTCCTTCTATCCGAGAAGACCGACGAGGTGTCGTTCGCGAGGGAGCTGCAGGTTCTCGCTGCGGTCAAGCTCTATGAGCTCGGCAGGCTCTCCTCGGGCCGAGCGGCAGAGCTCGCCGGAATGGGCCGGGTCGAGTTCCTCTACGAGCTGAAGCGCTACAAGACGTTCCCGCTGGAAGCCGAGCTCTCCGAGCTCGAAGGCGATGCCCGACTCGATCACTAACACCTCTCCCCTTCTCTACCTGGGTCGGATCGGAGCTCTCGGCTGGCTTGACCAGCTCTTCGGGTCGGTCTGGGTTCCGTCGGCGGTCCTGAGGGAGCTCGACGAAGGGCGGGTACTCGGGTTCGAGGTGCCAGACACTGAAAACCTGTCCTGGCTGGAGACTGTCGACCCGAAATCGACCCCCTCTGAGTGGCTGACTCTCGACCTCGGGGCCGGAGAGCTCGCCGCGATGGCGCTCGCCCTCGAGAACCCTCAGCGGATACTCCTCCTCGACGATGCGCTCGCGCGGCGGACGGCCCGCGCCGCCGGCCTGACCACGTGGGGCACTCTCCGAGTCCTGCTCGAGGCCAAGAAGGCTCGCCTCGTTCCTTCCGTGGCTCCGCTCGTGGACCTTCTCGCAGCCTCCGGGATGTGGCTGTCGCCCGACATCCGAAAACGCGTCCTGTCCCTAGCGGGAGAAGACGTCGCCGAATGAACGCCCGCGGTCACCGACGGGAATCTCTGAGAACCGCCATCGAGGCCGCAGAAGCGGAGATCGCCGACCTCGACAGGCGCCGGGCCGCACTCGAAAAGCAAGTCGAGGTACTCCGAGAAGCCCTTCGCGCAGAGGATGACAACGAAGGCTGCGCCGTCGTCGCGACGCCGGCTCCCTCTGGTCGGCTGGACGCGCAAGAGAAGGTCGCCCTCTTCCGGAGCCTCTTCCATGGCCGAGGGGACGTCTTCCCGAAGCTCTGGGTCAGCCCGAATACAGGCAAGAAGGGCTACTCCCCCGCGTGCCGCAACGAGTGGGTGCGAGGTGTCTGCGAGAAGCCACGCGTCCGTTGTGGTGATTGCCCGAGTCAGGCGTTTCTGCCGATGTCCGACCAGGTGGTCCTCGATCACCTCCAGGGTCGTCACGTGATCGGCTGCTATCCCTTGCTCGCCGACGAGACGTGCTGGTTTGTCGCCGCCGACTTCGACGAGGCCGAATCGGCCGCCGATGTTTCGGCCTTCACCGCCACGTGCGGAGAACTGGGAGTCCCGGTTTCCGTCGAACGGTCGCGGTCCGGCAACGGGGCCCATGCCTGGCTCTTCTTCTCCTCGCCCGTCCCCGCCTCCGCAGCCCGGCGGATGGCCTCGTTCCTGATCACCGAGACGATGTCCCGTCGGCACGAACTGAGCATGGCGTCGTACGACCGGCTCTTCCCGAGCCAGGACACGATGCCCCGGGGTGGCTTCGGCAACCTGATCGCCCTTCCGCTCCAACGCCATCCCCGAACTCAGGGAAACACCGTCTTCCTGGAAGCGAACCTCGAGCCCCACCCGGACCAGTGGGCTTACCTCCTCGGGGTCAAGCGGATGAGCCGGGACGACGTAGAGACGATTGCATCGGAGGCCACGAGGAAGGGATTGGTCGTGGGAGTCCGAACAACCGAGGACGGGGAGGATGAAGATGCCGCTCAGCCGTGGCGCCAGACGCCGTCCCGGCGATCGACCGCTCGTCTCCTCCTCGGACCGCTCCCGACTGAAGTTCGCGCCGTCCTCGCAAACCGGCTCTTCGTCGAGAAAGAGGGGCTCCCCTCCCCGCTGCTCAACCAGATCAAGCGTCTTGCCGCTTTCCAGAATCCGGAGTTCTTCAAGAAGCAGGGACTGCGACTCTCGACGGCACTCACCCCTCGTGTGATCAGCTGTGCGGAGGATCACCCTCGCTACGTTTCGCTGCCGCGAGGCTGCCTCGATGACCTCCGCTCACTTCTCGGCGGGCACGCCGTGAAGCTGGACTGTCCGGCGTCAATTAGAAATACCGCCTGACGACAATCAGAAATACCGGGTC
>CAZNSS010000381.1:0-4398 GCA_964575465.1 uncultured Holophagales bacterium
ACGGTGAAGCGGTGCCCGTCCCAGCGGTTCAGGCCGTCCTCGGTGGCGAGCCAGAGGAACCCGCGCCGGTCCTGGACGATCGCCTCGACGATGCTCTGAGAGAGGCCCTGCTCGAGGGAGTAGCGGTCGACGTCCACCGGCAGCGCCGCGGCCTCCGCCGAGAGGAGCCCTGCGAGAAGGGAGAGGACACAGCCGGCCGGCCTCATATCCCGGTGTACGGTCCCCGCTGTCCCCGGTTCGTCCTGCGAAGGCGTCGCTCCTTGACGTTCGCGCCCGCGCCCGGCAGATTCCCCGTTTCATCCGAAGCCGCGCGAAGCGAACCCGTCCCGAGGCGACCGACGTCCTCCTCGTCTCCATGCCGTTCGGCCCCGAGATGGCGCCGTCCCTCGGCCTCTCGCTCCTGAAGGCGTCGCTCGCGCCGCTCGGCGTCTCCTGCCGGGTCCTCTACCTCACGCTTCGCTTCGCCGGGGTCGTCGGCGTCCGCCCCTACACGAGGATCGCCACCGACGGGACGCGCTCGATCCGAGAGCTGGCGGGAGAGTGGGTCTTCCGCGAGGCGCTCTTCGGCCCCGACCCCGCGGCGGACGAGAGGTGGGTGCGCGAGATCCTGCTCGGGCGAGCCTGCTGGCCGGCGAGGGAGCACGCGCGGCCCATCCCGGGGGCGTTCGTCGCGAGCCTCCGCCGGGCCCGGGCGCGCGCCGCGCCGTTCCTCGACCGCTGCCTCGCCGAGGTCCTCGCGCACCGCCCGCGCCTCGTCGGATTCACGAGCGTCTTCCAGCAGCACGTCGCCTCGCTCGCGCTCGCCAGGCGGATCAAGGAGGTCTCTCCCGGGACGACCGTCGTCCTCGGCGGCGCGAACGTCGAGGGGGCGATGGGAGCCGAGACGGTGCGGAGCTTCCCGTTCCTCGACGCCGCCGTCTCGGGCGAGGGGGACCTCGTCTTCCCCGAGCTCGTTCGGCGCGTCCTCGGCGGGCTCCCGATCGACGACCTCCGCGGCGTCGCGACGCGCGCGAACGTCGAGGCGCGTTTCGCCGCGGGGCGCTTCCCGAACGCGCCGACGGTGACGCGGATGGACGACCTCCCCGTCCCCGACGACTCCGACTACTTCGAGGAGTTCCGGCAGAGCCGCTTCGCGAAGGAGTGGACGCCCGGCCTCTTCCTCGAGACGGCGCGCGGCTGCTCGTGGGGGGAGAAGAGCCACTGCACGTTCTGCGGCCTGAACGGGACGACGATGGCCTTCCGGAGCAAGTCGCCCGCGCGCGCCCTCGAAGAGCTGCGCGACCTGACCACGCGCCACCCCGAGAGCGACCTCCAGGTCGTCGACAACATCCTCGACGGGCGTTACTTCGAGAGCCTCCTCCCCGAGCTCGCGAAGGCGCCCCCGCCGTCGCCCGTCTTCTGGGAGACGAAGTCGAGCCTGAAGAAGGAGCAGGTCCGCCTCCTCGCCGACGCTGGCGTCACGCGGATACAGCCCGGCATCGAGAGCCTCAGCGACGCGGTCCTGAAGCTGATGAGGAAGGGCGTCACGGCTCTCCAGAACGTCCAGCTCCTGAAGTGGTGCCGCGAGCTCGGCGTCACGCCCTACTGGAACCTCCTCTGGGGCTTTCCCGACGAACCGCCCGAGGAGTACGCGCGGATGGCGCGGCTCGTTCCGCTTCTCTCTCACCTCGTCCCGCCGTCGGGAGTCTCGGGCCTGCGGCTGGACCGCTTCAGCCCCGGCTTCGACGACGCCGAGCGGCTCGGCTTCCTCGAGGTCGCGCCGCTGCCGTCGTACGGCGCGGTCTACCCGCTCCCTGCGGAGCGCGTCGCGAACCTCGCGTACTCCTTCTCGTTCCGCGCCCGCGGCGCCGGGCGCGCGGGCGAGTACGTCGCACCTCTTCTCGGCGAGGTCGCGCGCTGGAGGCGCGCCACGAAAGCGAGCGCTCTCTTCAGCGTGCCGGCCGGCGACGCGCTGCTCGCGTGGGACCTGCGTCCCGTCGCGCGCCACCCGCTCACGGTCCTCAGGGGCTTGCCTCGCGTACTCCACGAGGCGTGCGACGCGTCGACGAGCCTGCGCGCGCTGGTGGACGCGGGCCGCTCCGCGTGCGGCTCGCCGCGCGAGGAGGTGGAGCGCGCGCTCGAGACGCTCGTCGCGAACCGCCTCCTCCTCCGCGACGGCGAGAGACACCTCGCGCTCGCCGTCCCGCTCGGACGTTTCTCTCCGGAAGGGCGCGCGCTCGATCGTTTCTGGCGCGTCGCGCGCTCGATGGGACGGAAGAGAGGTGACGGAATCTTCATTCCCGTTCACAATGAGGACGTGACGTTCTGTACACTCCGCGCGGTCGGGAGGCCGGAGCCTCCGGCCGCAGACGAGATCATTCACGCACACGAGAGACTCTCTTCGGCCCGCTTCTCCGTGAATCGTCGCGGAGAGCTGGCCATTACCTGAACCCCCGTCCTCGAGGGCGGAAACGAGAAGGAGTACCCATGGCAACGAAGAAGGCAGCGAAGAAGGCGGTCAAGAAGGTCGTGAAGAAGGCCGCCAAGGCCCCGGCGAAGGCCGCCGCGAAGAAGGCTCCGGCGAAGAAGGCGGTCAAGAAGGCCGTGAAGAAGGCCGCCCCGAAGAAGGCTGTCGCCAAGAAGAAGGACGTCGGAGTCATCTGATCGTCCGTCGCGCCGGAGCCGGCTCGTCGAGGGCCGGCTCCGCGCGGCGCCCCTTCCGCCGCAGGCGCGGCCGGCGGCGCTCTCGTCCCGCTATTTCAGGCCGGAGACGAGATGCAGATCGTTGCGGTACTGGAAGTAGCTGTAGACCCAGGAACGCCCGTCGGGCGTCACCTGCGCGGCGACGATCGACTCGACGCCCGCCGGGTCCGGCGGCTCGAGGCGCGCGACGACTTCTCGCGCCGGACGGTCGAGCGTCACCCGCCGGATGTGCGCCGGCAGCTCGTCGAAACGGAAGACGAAGAGCGCCTGCCCGTCGAGGCTCCAGCGCATCGGGACGTCGCCCGGCTCCATGCCCGGCGCCAGACGCGGCTCGGCGCCGTCGAGCGGGACGAGGACGACGCGGCCTTCGCCGTCCGTCACCGCCGCCGTGCGCCCGTCCGGTGAGATGACGTCGGAGGGCGGCGCGAACCTCAGCCCCGGTCCCGAGACGCCCCGCGGTCCGCCCGCCTCGATGCTCTGGACGTAGAGCCGCACCGGCTTCCCTTCCTCGTTGGCGGCGAGGAGGAGCCTCTCTCCGTCGGGAAAGAACGCGGCGGCCTGGTAGGCGGCGATCGGACCGCGTTCGAGCGTCTTCGCCCGTCCGGGGCCCGTCGGAAGAAGGACGAGACTGGGAGGCGTCGAGGGGACGATCGACACGGCCCACCGGCCGTCGGGGGAGAGAGGTCCGGCCGTTCCCTCTCCCAGGCGGGAGGAGGGCGCCCCGTCGCTGCCTCTCATGTAGACGGAATAGGTCCCTACTCCGGCGCCGGCACCCTGCTCCGCGAAGAGGATCGTCCTGCCGTCTCGCGAGATGTCCGACACGACGGTGGCGTCGAACCACGAGAGATCTCTCTCGACCGAAGCGTCCCGGGATCCGAAGGCCATGCCGAGCCGCACGCGCCCCTCCGTCACGAGGAGCTCGCCGGATGGGCTCACGTCCTGCAACGCGAAGCGCCCGGGGCCGCGTGCCAGGAGCCGCCGCCGCCCCTTCAGGTCGACAGCCCAGAGCCCGCAGTTCATCGAGACGTCCCCCGCGGAAAACCAGACCTCGCGCCCGTCGGGCGACCAGTCGAGACCCAGCGCACTCGCCCACCCCTGGGCGAGGACGGTCGTCACGCCCTTCCTGTCGACGACGCAGATCGCGCCCCGGTCGTCGCCCGCCACGGGATGGTCGACGAAGGCCACACGCTCTCCGTCGGGCGAGACCCGCACGTTGCTGAGCCACCCTTCGGCTTCGTGCAGTACCTTCTCGATCGGGTACTCGAGGCGGTACCGGCCTTCGACGGCACGGCTCACCGCGAGCTCGCGGCCGTCGGGGGAGAAGTCCGCGTCCTCGACGTCGGTCAGGATCTTCCGGGGCGCGCCGCCGACGAGCGGGGCGCGCGCGAGGGTCCCCCGCGCCTGGAAGCCGTAGATGAACTTCCTGTCGAGGGAGATCGCGAGCTCGCCGGTCGACGAGATGGCGAGGACGTCCCCGGGGGGCAGGTCGAGCGGGCGTGACTCCGGGCTCTCCGTCCGCATCGATTGGACGCGGAAGGGCTCCCCTTCCCACCCCGCTCCATAGACGACCGTCTTCCCGTCGGGGGCGAAACGCGCCGAGAGGACGAGTCCGCGCCGGAAGGTGAGCTGCTTGTAGGATGGGAGCCCCGGCCCCGCCGAGCCGCGCCCCGCGCGCCAGGCGAGACCCGCCGTGCCGATCACGACGAGGACGGCCAC
>CAZNSS010000382.1:0-4384 GCA_964575465.1 uncultured Holophagales bacterium
TCCCGACGAACCAGGTCTCGGCCATTCTCGTCGACCGCGAGGGGAGCCTCTGGGTCGGGACCTGGGGACGGGGGATCTGCCGTGCCTCGGAGAAAGAGACCGCCTGCCGTTCCGCCATCGCGGGGGACCTCCCGTCCGACCACGTCTGGAGCCTCTTCCAGGACCACGAGGGGAACGTCTGGATCGGCACGTGGACCGAGGGGCTCGTACGCCTCCGCCAGGGCGTCTTCGAGAACGTGGGACGGCCGGAGGGGCTTGCCGGTGACAACGTCCGGGCCGTCGCCTCGGACTCTTCGGGAGCCATCTGGGCGACGGTCGCCAGCGGCGGCCTCCACCGAATCGCGGGGAGGACGATCCGGCTCTACGGCATCCGGGACGGGCTCCCTTCCGACCAGCCGTCGGCCCTCCTCGCGGCACGGGACGGGCGCCTCTGGGTCGGGACCTACACGGAAGGCCTGGCCGTCGGACGCGACGGCTCCTTCACGCGCGTCCCACTTCCTCCGCCGGCCTACGCGTCCCGGGACGTGAGGGCCCTCGCGGAAGACGAAGACGGCTCGATCTGGGTCGGGCTCCTCCCGGGAGGACTGCTGCGTCTCCGCGACGGCGTCGCCCGCCGCTTCGGCGTCACCGACGGCCTCCCCTCGGACCGCCTCCTCTGTCTTCTCGCCGCCCGGGGCGGCGGGGTCTGGGCCGGGACGACGGCCGGGCTCGCGCGCTTCGAGGGGGACCGATTCCGCCCCTTCACGCGGGCCGACGGCCTGCCCGACGACCGGGTCTACTCGCTCCTCTGGGACGACGAAGGGGCGCTCTGGATCGGGACGGGCAACGGCCTCGCCCGCCTGCGGGGCGGCAGGATCGAGAGCGTCGGGACGAAGGACGGCCTCCTCGACGGGCTGGTCAAGTCCGTCCTCCAGGACGACGGCTGGCTCTTCATGACGTCGAACCACGGCATCTTCCGGGCTCGACGGGCCGACGTCTCGGCGACCATGGACGGCCAGAGGCGCGGGTTCTCGACCGAGCACTTCGGTCTCGCCGACGGGATGCGGAGCGAGGGGTGCTCCGGAGGCACCCAGCCGGGGGCGATCCGGGCTTCCGACGGCCGGTTCTGGGTCGCCACGACGCGGGGCCTCGCCGTCCTCGACCCCCGAAAGGTCGAGCGGCCGCCGGCGCTTCTTTCCGTCCGGATCGAAGGAGTACGGGCCGACGGCGCCCCCGTCAGGCCGGGAGAGACCGTCGTCATTCCTCCCGGCTCCTCGCGGCTCGAGATCCGGTACACGGGAATCAGCCTCGTGGCTCCCGGCGACGTCCGCTTCCGCTTCCGGCTCGAGGGGGTCGACCCGGCCTGGGTCGACGCGGGGCGCGAGCGCTCGGCGAGCTACACGAACCTCTCCCCCGGAAGCTACCTCTTCGAGGTGGCGGCGCGGCGGGGCGGCGGCGCGTGGGTGACCGGGGCGAAGACGACGGTGCGGATCGAGCCGACGCTCCCCCAGAAGGCGTGGTTCCGCGCGGCGGGCGCGGGGGGCGTGATCGCGCTCGTCACGGGGGCTCTTTTCCGGAGGGCTCGCCGCCAGCGGCGCCGGAGGGAGGTCCTCGAGACGCTCGTCGCCGAGCGGACGTCCGAGCTGGAGGCGGCGACCCGGGAGGCCGAGGACGCCAACAGGGCCAAGAGCGCGTTCCTCGCCACGATGAGCCACGAGATCCGGACGCCGATGAACGGCGTCATCGGGATGACGAGCCTCCTCCTCGGCACGCCGCTGACGCGCGAGCAGCGGCAGTTCGCCGAGACGATCCGGCAGAGCGGGGAGACGCTCCTCCACCTCATCGACGACATCCTCGACTTCTCCAAGATCGAGGCGGGACGGATGGGCCTGGAGCGACGCCTGTTCGAGACCCGCGCCTGCCTGGAGGACGCGGTCGACGTCCTCGCGCCCCGCGCCGAGGAGAAAGGGCTCGAGCTGACGCTCGACGTCGACGACGGCGTCCCGATGGCCCTCCTCGGCGACGTGACGCGCGTCAAGCAGGTCGTCATGAACCTCCTCGGCAACGCGGTGAAGTTCACCGACGCCGGCGAGGTGGCCGTCACCGTCTGCTCGCGGCCGACGGGGGACGTCGTTCCCGGGACGCCCGTGGAGCTCGAGGTGACCGTGCGGGACACGGGGATCGGCATCCCCCCCGGGCGGGCCGCCTCGCTCTTCGAGTCGTTCCGGCAGGGGGACAGCTCGACGACCCGCCGCTTCGGGGGGACGGGGCTGGGCCTCGCGATCTCCCGGCGCCTGGCCGAGCTGATGGGCGGCACGATCTCCTTCGAGAGCGCCGCGGGGAAGGGATCGACGTTCCGCTTCGTGGCGCGGCTCGAGGCCGCGACGCCCCCCTCGGGAGCCTTCGCCCCTCCGCGCCGCACGGCCTTTGCAGGGCGCCGCGCTCTCGTCGCCGAGAGCGGTGCGACGAGCCGGGCGATCCTCGAGCGGCTCCTGGCCCGCTGGGGCTTCTCCGTCGCCGCGGTCCCGACGCTCGCCGAAGCCGTCGCGAGGCTTCGCGCCGGGGAGCGCTTCGACCTCGTGATCGTCGAGCGTGGCCTCTCGGAGGCGGAGGGCCTCGCCGCGGCCACCGCGCTCCCGGGAGCGGCCGGCGGAAAGACCCCGGTCGTCCTCGTCGTCCCGCTCGGGGCCGACTCGGAGGAGAAGGCCGACGGTTTCGCCGCGCGGATCTCGCGCCCCGTGAAGCCGGCCGCCCTGCACGAGGTCGTCACCGCCCTCCTCGGGGGGAGCCGCCCGGCGCTCCGCCGGGAGTCGTCCGTGCGGCACCGTTTCGACGGCGCGATGGGGCGGCGCCTGCCGCTTCGCATCCTCCTCGCCGAGGACAACCCGACGAACCGGGAGCTCGCCCTGCTGATGCTCGGGAGGCTCGGCTACTCGGCTGACGTCGCCGCCAACGGCGCCGAGGCCCTGGACGCCGTCCGCGAGAACGTCTACGACCTCGTCTTCATGGACGTCCAGATGCCGGAGCTGGACGGTATCGCGGCGACGCGCCGGATCCGCTCCGAGCTCGGGGCTGGCGGCCCGCGCATCGCCGCGATGACTGCCCACGCGCTCCCCGGCGACCGGGAGGCGTGCCTTGCGGCCGGCATGGACGACTACCTCGTGAAGCCGATCGGGATCTCGGACCTCGTGGCGGCCCTCGAGCGGGCGGCCTCCGTGCTCTCCATCCAGGCCGACGAGGGCGGAGAGGCGGCCTCCGAGGAGACGCAGGCCCCCGCCTCCCCCGAAAACCTCCCGACGCCGCCCGGCCTCGACGGGAAAGCCTGGGCGCGGCTCCACACGTCCCTCGGCGCCCGCGCGAGCGACCTGATCCCCGGGATCGTCCGTTCCTTCCTGCACGAGTCCGAGGGGCTCCTCGCCTCCTCCCGATCCGCGCTCTCGGCGGAGCGCGCCGACGAGCTCCACCGGGCGGTCCACACCCTCAAGTCGACGAGCGCGAGCTTCGGCGCCCTCGAGCTCTCCGCCCTCTGCCGCGAGGCCGAGTCGAGGGCCAGGGAAAACGAGACGGCGACGCTCGGGCCGCTCCTCGACCGGATCGACGAGGAGTTCGCCAGGGTCAGGAAGGCCCTCGAATCGCTCCCGGGCGGCGGCTTCAGGGAGCCTTAGGAGCCTCCGCCACGATCCGCGCGATGAGCGCCGGGTCGTCGGGGAGGAGCCCCGACTTCGGCAGGCGCGTCGTCATCTCGGCCCAGCTCCGGTCGATCGCGAAGGTCTTCCGGAAGAGCGGGAGGGCCTCGTCCACCTTCCCCATTCCGACGAGCGAGACGGCCGTCCAGTAGATCATCTCGGCGTTCCCCGGCACCATCGCCTGCGCGGCCGAGTAGGCCTTCAGCGCCCCGGCGTCGTCCTTCTTCTCGACGGCGAGGTCCCCCTCGTTCATCAGGTTGTAGGCGCGCGCGAGCGTCACGAGGCGGCGCAGCTCCGGGAGAGGCGCCGCGCTGTCCTCGACGCGAAGGTCGTAGACCCGGTCCTGCCAGGGGCGCCCCGTCGGCGTCCCGCTCACGACGATGATCGCGGCCGACTGCTTCCCGCGGAGGTCCCCGCCCGCCGCCTCCGCGGCGTCGAGCGCGGCGAGCATCCGCTCGGCGAGGTCCCCCTTCGCCGCCTCGAACGCCTTCGCCATCGCGGGCCAGACGGTGTCGTTCCGCATCATGTTCGCCTGGACCGAGTAGTCCTTCCCGACGTGGTGACCCGCCGCCGCGACGCAGCTCGCTCCCGTGTGCGCCGCGACGCGCCCCGCGGCGTCGATCATCGCGACCTGCCGCACCTCGCGCCCCGCGTCGGCGACGAGGAGCCCCTTCAGCGCGTCGGGCGCGCTCCGCCCCGCCTTCAGGAGCGCGAGGCCG
>CAZNSS010000383.1:0-4369 GCA_964575465.1 uncultured Holophagales bacterium
GAGCGGCTCCGCCGCGAGGCCGCCGCCCCTGCCGCCGAGCCGGTCGTCCCGGTGCCGACGACCGCACCGGCGCCGCGCTGACCGTGGAGGCCCGGCCAGACCACCGGACCGTGCCGCCCCTGAGAGGGTCCCCGCGGTGATCGTCCGACCGAACCTCGTCCCGGGCTACACCATCGTCGAGCGGCTCGGCACGGGAGGGCTCTCGGGAGTCTTCCGGGCGCGGCGCGACGGAGACGACCTCGAGGTCGCGCTCAAGGTGACGAGCCTCGGCGACGTCGACCCGGAATTCCACCCGCAGGAGAGGTTCGAGCGGGAGGCCGAGCTCCTCGCGCGCCTCGCCCACCCGGCGCTTCCGAAGCTCCACGGCTGGGGGATCACGCCCGAGGGTTACGCCTGGCTCGCGCTCGAGCTCGTGCGGGGCGTGCCGCTCTCCGACTTCGCCCTCCGCCCCGCGTGGGAGCTGATCCCGATCCTGATCCCGCTCGCCGAGGCGCTCGCGACGGTCGCCCGCGCAGGGATCGTCCACCGCGACGTCGCCCCCGACAACGTCATCGTCTTCGCCGAAGGCGGCCGATTCGTCCCCAAGCTGATCGACTTCGGCGTCGCCAAGGACCTCTTCGCCTCCGACGCCGCCGGGCTGACGCAGCACGGCGCCTTCCTCGGCAAGCTCGTCTACGCCCCGCCCGAGCAGCTTCTCGGCCTCCCGAAGGGCCAGACGCTCGACTTCCGCGCCGACGTCTACTCGTTCGGTCTCACCGTCTGGGAGCTCTTCACGGGCCGGCCCGCCATCCTCGCCCCGACGCTCCCGGAGATCGTCCAGGCGCACCTCGCCCACTCCTGGCCGAAAGTCGCCATCCCCGCCTCGCGGGGCGGGCCCGCGCCGAAGCTCGTCGACCTCGTCGAGAGGATGACCGCGCGGCGGCGGGAGGACCGCCCTTCCTCCTGGGAGGAGGTCGTCGCCGGGCTCTGGCAGGCGCTCGACGAGGTCCGCCCCGTCGCGCGAGAGATCGCCGAGCGGAAGGCCGAGCTCTCCCCGTTCGGCGACGTGCCGCCTCCCGAGGCGATCCACGACACGAACGGCGGCGACGCCCCGTTCCCCGAGGCGGCCTCGCCGCGCGAGGAGCTGTCGCCCGCGCTCGCGCCCGCGGCGAGCCTCCTCTCGCGCGAGCTCCTCTTCGGCCGCGGCGTCCTCCTCTTCGGAATCGCGGCCTTCCTCGGGGCCCTCGCCTTCGCCCTCCACGTCGTCGTCTCGGCGCCGGAGCCACCCGCGGGGGGGATCGGCACGAGGGGCGCTCCTGCGGCAGCGCTCTCCCGACCCGACTCCCCGCGAAAGGTGGTCACCGGCGAGCCCGGGGTCCTCCTCGTCGCGCTGGTCCCGGACGGCGTCCTCGAGGAGGTGACGAGCATCTCGGGGCGGCGCGTCGCCGGTCCTCTCCGGCTCCCCGCGCAGCTCTCGCTCCCGCCGGGGCCGTACAAGGCGATCCTCTCGAGCGCCGGGAGCGGCTGCGCGGTGACGATCACGTTCGAGGTCCGCCCCGGCGGGACGACGCGCGTCCTCGAGAGCTGTCTCGAGACGAACTGAGCGACGCTACCGCAGGAGCGCGGCGAGGTCGTCGGGGTGCGCGGACCGCAGGCGCGCCTCGCCCTCGCTGATCGCGCCGCTCTTCACGAGGCGCGCGAGCGAGTCCTCCATCGTCATCATCCCGAAGCGGCGGCCGAGCGTCAGCTCGGTGTGGAGCTGGTGGAACGTCCCCTTCCGGATGTGGGCCCGGACGGCGTCCGTCGCGACGAGGACCTCCGTCGCCACGACCCGCCCCTTCCCGTCGGCCCGCGGGACGAGCTGCTGGCAGACGACCGCGGAGAGGGCGAGGGAGAGCTGCTGCCGCACCGTCCCCTGCTGCTCGGCGGGGAAGATGTCGGTGATCCGGTTCACCGTCTGCGGGACGTCGTTCGTGTGGAGCGTCGCGAGGACGAGGTGCCCCGTCTCGGCCGCCGTCAGGGCGGCGCGCGTCGTCTCGAGGTCGCGCATCTCGCCGACGAGAATGACGTCGGGGTCCTGCCGGAGCGCGGAGACGAGCGCCGCGGAGAAGGAAGGGGCGTCGGCCCCGACCTCGACCTGCTCGACGACGGACGCGCCGTGGGCGTGCTCGTACTCGACCGGGTCCTCGATCGTCACGACGTGCCGCCGCTCCGTCCGGTTGATCCGGTCGACGAGGGCCGCGAGCGTCGTCGTCTTCCCCGACCCCGTCGCTCCCGTGACGAGGACGAGGCCCCGCGACGCCTTCGTCAGCTCGTAGAGCGACTCGGGAAGGCCGAGCTCGGCGAGCGGCGGGATCCGTTTCGGGAGGACCCGGATCGCCGCCGCGGTTCCGCGGCGGGTCCGGTGGAGGTTCACGCGGAAGCGGCCGAGAGCCCCGACCCGCACCGACAGGTCGACGGCCCCTTCCGCCGCGAACCGGCGGCGCCGTTCGGCCGAGAGCGACGGGGCGAGGAGGTCCATCGCCTCGGAGGGGCCGAGCCGACCGCTTCCGCCCGAGGCCACCGGCTCGAGCGAGCCGTGGAGGCGGAGGACCGGTACCGAGCCCGGGACCAGGAGGAGGTCGGTGCCGCCCCGGCGGACGGTCTCCGCCAGGAGCGCCCCGAGGCGCGGCGCGACCTCCCCCTCCGTGGTGACCGCGACGGCGGGAGCCTCGAGCGCCGGGGCCTCCTCGTCGCGGACGTGCTCCAGGTCCGGCGCCTCGCCCGCCGGGCCGTCTCCCGCGGCGTTCAGCGAGCGGATCAGCCGGTTGAGGTCGTCGGTCTCCACGCCGGGAGTGTACGGACGGTGGAGCCCTCCCGTCGCGGCTCCCGGGGGGCGCGCACGCCGGGGGGCGCTATTCGCGGCCCCCCGGACCCCCAAAACCCGCGTGGGGACGACGCAACCAGACAGGCCTCTAGAATCCACGCGTGCCGAACTTCCTCCCCGTCCCCGAACAGCTCGAGCTCCTCCTCAAGGGTGTCGAGACCTGCGTCCAGAAGGACGAGCTCGCCGCGAAGCTGGAAGCCTCCCGCAGGAGCGGCAAGCCGCTCCGGGTCAAGGTCGGCTTCGACCCCTCCGCGCCCGATCTCCACCTCGGCCACACGGTCGTCTTCCGGAAGATGCGCCACTTCCAGGAGCTGGGCCACGAGGTCGTCTTCCTCATCGGCGACTTCACCGGCCTCATCGGCGACCCGACCGGGAAGAAGGCGACGCGGCCTCAGCTGACGCGCGAGGAGGTCCTCGCGAACGCGGAGACCTACAAGGCGCAGGTCTTCAAGATCCTCGACCGGGAGACGACCGTCGTCGACTTCAACTCGCGCTGGCTCGGCGCGCTCGGCGCCGACGGGCTCGTCCGCCTCGCGGGGCGCTACACCGTCGCCCAGCTCCTCGAGCGGGACGACTTCTCCAAGCGCTTCAGGGCGGGCCAGCCGATCTCCGTCCACGAGCTCCTCTACCCGCTCTGCCAGGGCTACGACTCGGTCTTCCTCGAGGCCGACGTCGAGCTCGGCGGCACCGACCAGCTCTTCAACCTCCTCGTCGGCCGCGAGCTGATGCGGAGCTACGGCCTCGCGCCGCAGTGCGTCATGACGACGCCCCTCCTCGTCGGCCTCGACGGCGTCGAGAAGATGTCGAAGTCGCTCGGCAACCACGTCGGCATCAACGAGCCGCCCGACGAGATCTTCGGCAAGGTCATGTCCGTCTCCGACGACATGATGTGGACCTGGTGGACCCTCCTGACGGACCTCCGCCCGCACGACATCGACTCCCTGAAGGCCGACGTCGCCTCCGGCGCGCTGCACCCGAAGCGGGTGAAGATGGACCTCGCCCGCCAGCTCGTCGGCGACTTCCACGGTTCCGCCGCGGCGACCGCCGCAGAGGCCGAGTTCGAGCGCCGCTTCGCGAAGGCCGACGGGCCGGTGAAGGCCGACACGGTCGCCCTCCCGGACCCCGCACCCTCCGACGTGGCCTCGCTCCTCGTCGCCCTCGGCCTCGCCCCGAGCAAGACCGTCGCGCGGCAGAAGGTGAAGGAGGGGGCCGTCGCCCTCTCCGACGACGGCGTCGCCTTCGCGAAGGTCGAGAACCCTGCCGAGCCGTTCGCGCTCGCGGCGGGCGCCGCGCGTTACGTCCGGCTCGGCAAGCGCTTCCTCCGCGTGGTGCGGTAGCCGGTGGCCGCGCGCGGCGTGCGCACGGTCCTCCTCGTCGGCGGCGCCGGCCGGATGGGGCGCCTCCTCGCCCGCGCGTTCCACGCCTCCGGGCACGCCGTCTCGATTCACGACCCGGGGCGGCGCTTCCCCGGCTTCCCCGCCGTCCCGCTCGAGGCCGCCGCAGCCGTCGACGCCGTCGTCGTCT
>CAZNSS010000384.1:0-4360 GCA_964575465.1 uncultured Holophagales bacterium
GCGCGCCTGCGCCGCATCAGGTCGTCGAACTCGAGGATGCGCCGGAAGAGGGGCCTGTCCTTCACCGCCATGGCGGGGATCGTAGCGCCCGGGGACACCGGCTGTCCTCGGAAGGCCGAGGACGGCCGCGGCGCCCTTGCGCGCCGCGGCCGTCCCTCAAGGCCCTTCTACTCCTCCCAGGGGAGCCCCTTCTTGAAGTGCCCGTAGTTCGTCGTCGAACGGTAGATCGGGCGCCTGAGGTTCAGCTTCTCGCTGATGGCCGCGGGACGGAAGTCGAACGAGGAGACGAGGGCCTCGGCGGCCTTCGCGTCGCCGGTGCCGAACGTCTCGACCGTCACCGACATCGGCTTCGCCTCGCCGATCGCGTACGAGACCTGGATCTCGGCCCGGCCGGCGAGACCGGCCTTCACGACCTGGCGCGCGGCCCAGCGGCAGAAGTAGGCGCCGCTCCGGTCGACCTTCGAGGGGTCCTTGCCGCTCCAGGCGCCGCCGCCGTGCCGGGCCGCGCCGCCGTAGCTGTCGACGATGATCTTCCGCCCCGTCACGCCCGCGTCGGCCGTCGGGCCGCCGAGGATGAACGAGCCGGAAGGGTTCGCGTGGAAGCGGATGCCGGGGCGCATCCACTCCCCGAGCGCCTTCGGCGCGAGCGTCGATTCGACCCACGCGGCGATCTCCTCGCGCCCGACGCTCGGGGCGTGCTGGGTGGAGATCAGGACCGAATCGACCCGGGCCGGGATCCCGGCCTCGTAGGCCACCGTCACCTGCGACTTGCCGTCGGGCCGCAGCCACGCCACGCCGTCGCGCCGCGCCTCGGCGAGGCCGCGCGTGAGGCGGTGGGCGAGGACGATCGGGAGCGGAAGGAGCTCGTCGGTCTCCTTCGTCGCGTAGCCGAACATGATCCCCTGGTCGCCGGCGCCCTGGTCCTTCCTCTTCGCGTCGGTGGCCTTCTTCACGGCGCCGCCGATCTCCTTCGACTGCCGTGAGAGGAAGTTCAGGACCTTCAGCCCCCTGGCGTTGAACGGCTCGGCGGGGTCGACGTAGCCGATCCCCTCGACGACCTCGCGGACGATCTCTTCGTACCGGGCCTTCTTCAGGCCCGCCCTCGAGGTGATCTCGCCGGCGAGGACGACCCGGCCCCCCTTGCAGAGGACCTCGCACGCGACCCGGGCGTTCGGGTCGGGCCCGATGTTCGCGTCGAGGATCGCGTCGGCGATGAGGTCGCACACCTTGTCGGGGTGGCCCTCGGTGACGGATTCGGAGGTGAGGAGGAAGTTCTGGCTCTCGGTGCTCATCAGCAGAGTCCTTTCGCCGTTAGAAGCTCACGCCTCGATCGCGCATGGGCCCCGGTCCGGGGAGGATCGGGCCGGCCTTGCCACCGCAGGGACTACGGTCTGGCGGGCGGGTCGTCGAGCCGGTGCTCTCTCCGCCTCTCTTCATGCCGGCAGCCCGAAGCGCAGGGCTGCCAGTTGTTCAAAGACCGCGCGGCCGCGCCACGGGCGGGCGGATTCTCGCACGAACTTTCCGGAAACCTCCTCTCGCCCGGTCCCGTAGTCGTCTAACGTGCCTTTCCCGTGCAAGGAGGACCGATGACTCCCCGTTTCCGACGCTCCCTCAGGGCCGCGCCCGGCGCCGCCCTCGTCCCTGTTCTCGCCTTTGCCCTCGCCGTCGCTTCTCCCGCTGCCGCCGCTCCGAAGCCGGCGGGCTGGCGCATCCCGACCGCGGTGAAGAAGCTCCCGAACGGCCTCACGGTCGTCGTCTCGGAAGACCACTCCACTCCGACGTTCGGCCTCTGCATCGCCTACCGGATCGGGTTCCGCCTCGAGCCGAAAGGGCGAACCGGCTTCGCCCACCTCTTCGAGCACATGATGTTCCAGGGGACCCCGAACGCCCCGAAGGGGACGTACGACAGGGTCATCGAGGGGGGCGGCGGGGTCAACAACGGGTCGACCCGCTACGACTACACGAACTACATCGCCAGCGCCCCCGTCTCGGCGCTCGAGCCGATCCTCTGGCTCGAGGCCGACCGGATGAAATCGCTCGACTTCTCCGAGAAGAACCTCGCGAACCAGCAGGAGGTCGTCAAGGAGGAGATCCGCGTCAACGTGCAGAACAAGCCCTATGGCCTCTTCTTCTGGACCGACGTCGCCGGGACGGCCTTCGACCGGTGGGAGAACGCCCACGACGGCTACGGGTCCTTCGCCGACCTCGACGCGGCCAGGATCGCCGACGTGAAGGCCTTCTTCGAGAGCTACTACGGCCCGAACAACGCGGTGCTCGCGATTGTGGGCGACATCTCCGCCGACGAGGCCTTCGCCAAGGTCGAGAAGTACTTCGGCTCTCTCCCGGCCCGCCCGACCCCCGCGAAGCCCGACGTGAGCGAGAAGGCGAACGTGAAGGAGCGGACCCTCGCACAGACCGACGCGCTCGCCAACGTCCCGGCCGTCGCGGTTGGCTGGAAGATGCCCGCCCGCGGCACGAAAGACGACATCCCCGCCGCCGTCCTGGGCAATCTCCTCGCCGGCGGGGAGGCCTCGCGCCTCTACCAGGGGCTCGTCAAGGGGAAGGAGCTCCTCCTCAACATCGAAGGAGGCCTCAACTGGCCGCTCGACGACGCCTACTCGTACGACGGACCGACGCTCCTCACCCTCTTCGGCCTCTACAAGCCCGACACCACCGCGAAGGAGGTCGTCGCCGCGATCGACGCCGAGATCGCCGCGGTCGCGAAGGGGAACGTCGGCGCCGCCGAGCTCGAGCGGACGAAGACGAAGATGGTCTCCGACCTCTACGGCCAGCTGGAGATGCCCCTCGACCGCGCGACGGCCCTCTGCCTCGCGCAGCTCTTCACGGGTGACCCGTCGAGCGTCAACGACCTCCCCGGCCGGATCGCCGCCGTGACGAGCGCCGACCTGGCGCGGGTGGCCTCCACGTACCTGACCGCCGCGAACCGCACCGTCGTCGACAGGCGCCCCACGCCGCGAACGCCGGCCGCCGAGACCCCCGCCGCGCCCGGGGCGGCGGGGAAGTGAGGACGACGCCGTGAAATTCTCGAACGCCTCCGCACTCGCCCTCGCCAGCCTCCTCACGGCAACCACGGCCCTCGTCGCGCCCGCCGCGCTCGCCAGCGAGCCGCCGCCCCTCCCGAAGGACCTCCCGGCGTTCGGGGCCGACAAGCCGCTCCCCGTGCCCTCGATCGCGAAATCGACGCTCCCCAACGGCCTCACCGTCTGGCTCGTGAAGCGCCCGGCGTTCCCGAAAGTCTCGGCCGCCCTCGTCGTCCGCGGCGGAGGCGTCGTCGACCCGGCGGGCATGGAAGGGGTCTCGCAGCTCCTCGCCTCGACCCTGAAGGAAGGCACGGCGAAGAAGACGTCCCGCCAGATCGCCGAGGAGCTGCAGGCGATCGGCGGCGACCTCAGGGTCTCGGCCAGCTACGACGCCGTCTACCTCAACGCGAGCGCGCTCGCCACGGGCGCGGACCGGCTCCTCGCCCTCCTCGGTGCCGTCGCCCTGACTCCGGCCTTCCCCGCGTCCGAGGTCGAGCTCGCGAAGGAGAACGCGCTCCAGGAGCTGGCGGCCGCGGAGTCGACCCCCGACTACCTCGCCCGCAAGGCCTTCGCGGAGGCCGTCTACGGTGCGCACCCGTACCATGTCGTCTGGGCGAGCCGCGACACGATCGGGAAGACGACGCCGGAGCTCCTCCGGAAGGAGCACGTGCGCCGCTTCCGCCCCGACCAGGCGCTCCTCGTCGTCGCGGGCGACCTCGACGAGGCCGCTACGAAGGCCGCCGTCGAGAAGGCGTTCGGGGTGTGGAAGGGGGAAGGCGAGCCGCTCCCGGCGGCGCCCCCGTCGCCCGGCGCCCGCGCCCGCGAGATCCTGCTCGTCGACCGCCCCGGCTCCGTCCAGTCGACGATCGTCTCGGGCCGCCCCGGCCCGCTCGTCTCCGACCCCGAGTGGTGGGACGTCCTCGTCGCGAACACGATCTACGTCGACGCCTTCGGCAGCCGCCTCGTCAAGAACATCCGGGAGGACAAGGGCTACACCTACTCTCCCTCGGGCGACTTCTCGACGCGGCGCGTGGGAAGCCTCCTCGAGATGCAGGCGGACGTCCGCAACGAAGTGACCGCGGCGACCCTCGTCGAGGTCTTCTACGAGCTCGACCGGATGGCCGCGACGAAGCCGACGGCCGACGAGCTCGCGGGCGCCAAGCGCTACCAGGGCGGGCTCTACCTCCTCCGCAACCAGATCCAGGCCGCCGTCGCGGGGACGCTCGCGCGGAACTGGGTCAACGGCCTACCGCCCGAGACGCTCGGCGAGTTCGTGACGAAGGTGAACGCGGTCACGGCCGAGGGCGTGCAGGCCGCGG
>CAZNSS010000385.1:0-4357 GCA_964575465.1 uncultured Holophagales bacterium
CCTCCGGCGTGAATCCGAGGGAGACGACCTTCACGAGCGTCGGGCTCTCGAGGAACCGCGTCACCAGCGCGTTGTCGAGGGCCCGCGCCTCGGTCAGCTTCTCCTGCGCCTCGACGGTCCGGAAGGTCTCGCCGTAGACCAGCGAGAGGTTGTACCGGGCCCTCACGTCGCGCGGGTCGCGGCGGAGCGCCTCCTGGAAGTCCTCCTGCGCCGCGCCGAAGTCGCCGTCCACGAAGCGGATGTCGCCCCGGTTGACGAGCGCGCGCACCTCGACCGGGGAGACCTGAGAGGCGACGGTGTACTCGGCCACCGCCCGGTCGTTCTGCCCGAGCTGCTGGTAGAGGCACCCCAGGAGGAACCGGATGTCGGCGTCCTCCGGGAAGAGACTCTTCACTCCCTCGAGGTCGTCGAGGACCCGCTGGTCGTATCGCTTCTCCTCCAGGGCCTCGGCGCCGCGAAGGACCGGGGAGGCCGACACGGCGAGCGCCGCCGCGGCCCGGTCGAGCGCCGGCGCGACGAGGAGGAGCGGGAGGAGCCCCACGAGCGCCGCCGCCTTGACGTTCCGCTCGGCGTAGCCGAAGGAGAGGACGAAGAGCCAGAGGAGGAGCCACCCGACGTCGAGGGTCAGGAGGAGGGGGGCCGCGAGGAGGGCCGTCGCCAGGACCGCGTCGGTCGGGTACGAGACCCATCGCCCCGTGACCTCCCTCAGGTCGTGAAAGAGACGGCGGACCTCTCCCGCCACGAGGAGCACCACGAACGCGGCACCGACGGCGGCGAGGGTCAGGACGAGGAGGAGCGACGCGCGGACGAAGAAGACGCGCCTCCCCTCCAGGTCGACGAGGACGGCGCGGATCGCGCCCATGACTTCCCGCGGCACGCCCAGCTTGTCCACGGAGAGCGCCAGGGCGACGCGTGACCAGCGCGCCTCGGGGAGAACGGGATCGAGCTTGATCGCCGAGTCCAGCGCCGTACGGGCCTTGTCCGCGTTCCCCTGTGCCATCTCCCGGCGCGCCATGAGCGTCGCGGCGAGGGAGAGGTCCGTGAGCCGCTTCAGGCCGATCTTGTTCGCGTGGCGGACGATCTCGTCGACCTTCTGCGACGCCAGGAGGGGGTCTCCCTCCTCGTGCGCCGCGAGCCACGCGAACCACTGTCCCCGCACCTCGCGGCGGAACGTCGTCTCGGTGGCCTCACCGGGCGCCTGGAGGACCTGCGCCGCCGCGGGCGTCCCGCCGAGGACGGGGACGAGGAGAAACGCCACCGCCGCCCACCGCGACGGGAGCGTGAACGGGCCGTGCCCCGAAGAACGGCGCATCGGCTCTCGCAGGGTCAGCCTTTCGGGCGGGGAGGCGGGGGCATCCCCGGCGTCCCCTTCGCCTGTGCGGCAAGCCGCGTGAAGACGAGCTGCAGCTCGCCGAGGAGACCCTCGAGGGCGTCGGTCTCCTCGAAGGAGAGCCGGCCCCGGGTCTTCTCCCGGAGAGCCATCAGCGAGTCGATGATCTCGCGCGAGGCGCCGAGGTCCACGGAGCGGCGGCCGGTGGCCGGGTCCGGTATCCCCTGAAGGTAGAGCGACGCCGTCTGCGCCAGCATGTCGAGGAGCCGCAGGAAGGCCTGGCTGGTGGCCACCGCCGGCTCGTCGGCCGTCGCGGCCACCGGTGCCGGAGGGCTCGGCGGCGCTTCCGCGGGCGGGGGCGCGGTCGCAAGCTCTTCTTTCACGTCGTCCCGCAGGTCACCCTCGGCGGTGAACATCCGGCGGTCGACCACCTTGATCGTCTTGGAAGCTTCTGCCATAAGGCCTCGTTCGGGCGCTCCATTCTAAGGTAAGCCCCGGCGAATGCCCGGAAGAGGAGGTCGCGTGCCGTCCGAAACGAGAAACCCTCGCCCCGAGGCCGCCGGCGAGGCTGCCGCCGCGCTCGTGCGCCTGATGGAGCGTCTCAGGGCCGAGTGCCCGTGGGACCGGAAGCAGACCTTCTCCGACCTCTCCGGCTACCTCCTCGAGGAGTGCTACGAAGCGCTCGACGCGCTCGCCCGGGGGGACCTGGACGAGCTCGAGGGGGAGCTCGGCGACCTCCTCTTCGAGATCGTCTTCCTCGCCGAGCTCGGGCGCGAGCGCGGCGCGTTCGACCTCGCCTCGCTCTCCGAGCGGATCCACGCCAAGATGGTCGCGCGTCACCCGCACGTCTTCGGCGAGAGCGCCGTGAAGGACGCCGAGGCCGTCAGGGTGCAGTGGGAGAAGCTCAAGGAGAAGGAACGGGACGGGAAGGCGGCCGGCGCCCGGCCCCCTTCCCCGTTCGAGGGCGTCCCGCGGGCCCTCCCCGCGCTCCTGAAGGCGGTCCGCGTGACCTCCCGCGCGGCGGACCTCGGTTTCGACTGGCAGCGCGACGCCGACGTCCTCGCCAAGCTCGACGAGGAGGTCGGCGAGTTCAAGGCCGAGCTCCTCGCCGAGGGGGCGACGAAGGAGTCGGTCACCCACGAGATCGGCGACATCCTCTTCACCGTCGTCAACGTCGCCCGCCGCCACGGCGTCGATCCCGAGGCGGCTCTCCAGGCGACGAACGCGAAGTTCGTGAGGCGCTTCGAGGAGGTGGCGCGCCGGGTCCGGGCCTCCGGCCGGGACGTCGCCGGGACGCCGCTCGACGAGCTCGACCGGACGTGGGACGAGGTCAAGAGGGAGGAGGCGCCGTGACCTTCACCCGCGCGATCGTCCGCCCCCCGGCCGCGACCTTCGCCGACGGCCTCACCACCGCCGGCCTCGGTCCGCCGGACCTCGCCGCGGCCCTCTCCCAGCACTCGGCCTACGTCCGGGCGCTCGAGGCGTGCGGCCTCGCGGTCGCGGCGCTCCCCGCCGACGACCGCTTCCCCGACTCGACGTTCGTCGAGGACACCGCCGTCCTCGCGCGCGGCCTCGCCGTCCTCTGCCGGCCCGGGGCGCCGAGCCGGGCCGGGGAGGTCGAGGCCATCCGGGGGGCCGTCGAGTCCTTCTTCCCGGACCGCGCCGCGATCGAAGCCCCGGGCACGGTCGACGGCGGGGACGTCTGCGAGGCCGGGGACCACGTCTTCATCGGCGTCTCGGAGAGGACGAACGAGGAGGGCGCCCGGCAGCTCGCGGCACTCCTGGCGACGAGGGGGCTCGGCTCGACGCTCGTCGACGTGAGGGGCATCCCCGGCCTCCTCCACCTCAAGAGCGGGATCGCCTGGCTCGGCGGGCGGACCCTCGTCCTGATCGACGTCCTCGCCCCGCTCCCCGCCTTCCACGGCTGGGCCCCGCTGCTCGTCGCGCCGGGGGAGGAGTACGCCGCGAACGCCGTCCTGGTCAACGGCCGCGTCCTCGTCGCCGAGGGCTTCCCGCGCTTCGAGGCGTCCGTCCGCGCCCTCGGGCTCCCGGCGGTCCCGCTCGACATGTCCGAGTTCCGGAAGCTCGACGGCGGCCTCAGCTGCCTCTCCCTCCGCTTCTGAGGCGTGGGGTCAGGTCTTGATTTGCCACTCCGGGTCCGCGGGCACCCCGTGACGCTCAGCGCGCCCGCGGCGAACCGGCCCGCTCCTACATCACCGACCAGGCGAGGGAATTGAAGAGAAACGGGAACGTCGCGTTCGTCTG
The DNA here is from genome assembly GCA_964575465.1 of uncultured Holophagales bacterium. Classification (GTDB taxonomy): domain Bacteria; phylum Acidobacteriota; class Thermoanaerobaculia; order UBA5066; family UBA5066; genus UBA5066. Next base: position 3,596 of record CAZNSS010000385.1, read on the forward strand.
CGCCCGGTGCTGCGCGCGGAAGCCGAGGAGGACGACCTTCCCCTTCCCGGAAGTGAGGGCCACGGCCGCGGCGTTTCGCACCAGCCTCTCCTCGCCGCGGATCCAGCCGGAGACGAGCACGTCCCGCGCTTCGACGGGGTAGGCCGCGAGGACCGTCCGCGTCATCTCCGCCCCGGGCATCGAGGTCTGGAAGGCGAGCGGCCCGTCGAGGAAGGCGGGGAGCGACGGGGGCAGGCCGAACGTCACCGGGTGGGACGCATCGACCTCGATCCTGACGAGGCTGCCCGGGCAGAGGAACTCCTCGGCCTTCGCCTTCCCGAGGACGTTGCGCACGGGCAGCTGGAGCTCGTCGATGGCGTACTCCGACGCCGACGCGAGCGCGACGAGCGTCCCGCCCCCTTCGACGAACTCGAGAATCGCCGCGGCCCCCTCCTTCCCGAGGCCTCCCGCGTACTCGGGGCGCGGCTCGGGGAAGTAGCGCATCTCGCCCTCCTCGCGTTTCGGCTTCCCGGTGGCGATCACTTCCTTCTCGACGTCGGGGAGGACGAGGACGTCGACCTTCGAGCCGAGCTTGCCCGCACGGATCGCGGCGTTGTCGAGCGTGATCGGAGCGAAGCCGTAGCGCTCGAGCAGGAAGCGGGTCCAGCCTTCGTCGATCGAGGCGGCCCACGGCTTGTAGAGGCCGACGCGCGGGGCTCGCAGCCTCGTGGCGGCGGACGGCGCGGCGGCGAGCGGCGCGAGGGGCAGGCCGAGGTCGGCGGC
>CAZNSS010000386.1:0-4356 GCA_964575465.1 uncultured Holophagales bacterium
AGCCGACGAACGACCTCGACCTCGCGACGCTGAACGTCCTCGAGGAGAGCCTCGCCGACTTCCCCGGCGCGCTCCTCCTCGTCTCGCACGACCGCGCCTTTCTCGACCGCGCCACCGATTCCCTCCTCGCCTTCGACCCCGAGGGAGGGAGCGGCGTCACGGCGCTCGCCGGCCTCGACCAGTGGGAGAGGTGGCGGAAGGAGCGGCGCGAGGCGGCCTGGGCGGCGACCGCCGCGAAGGCGCGCGAGTCGAAGAGCCCGTCCGTCCCCGGAGCCACGGCCGCTCCGCCCGGCAGGCGCCGCCTCGGCTACCTCGAGCAGCGCGAGCTGGACGGGATGGAGGCGAGGATCCTCGCCGCCGAGGCGAGGCTCGACGCGCTGAAGGCCGAGTGCGAGAAGCCCGAGGTCGTCTGCGACGGCCCGCGGCTCGTCGCCCTGGCCCGGGAGATGGAAGCGGCGCAGGCCGAGACCGATCGGCTCTATGCCCGCTGGGCCGAGCTTTCGGCCTGACGTGCCGCCGGAGGATGGCGCACGAGACCGCCAGCCCCCCTCCGGCTTCCCTTCGATCGAGGGCGTGACGGTCTACGGCGACGGGCCGATCGCGATCCCGCACGCGGACGTCCGGTTCGATGGGGCGCGGTTCGAGAACGGGGCCGGGGACACATTCACGGGCATCCGCCCGGGAGCTGGTCCGAGAAGCGCTGAGACACCTCCTGGCCGCGCGGCGCGAGTCGGTCGGGGGCCGAGCCGAGAGGCCGTGGTAGAAAGCGGGGTCCCGCTCCTGCGGGACGAACCCGAGCCGGGGGCCACCAGAGCTGCGAGAGGGCACGGATGAAACATCTCTTCGAGGTCGTCAACCGGATCTTCGCGTTCATCGTCCCGATCTCCGACTTCCTCTGGAACTTCCCGAAGGACCTCGGCGCCTGGTCGCAGATCCCGGTGCTGGGGCAGTTCTCCTTCGCGATGCTGATCCTCGTCGGCTCCGGCCTCTGGTTCACGTTCCGGACGGGCGCCGTCCAGTTCCGGAAGTTCGGGCAGAGCCTCCGGATCGTGATGTCCCGCAGCGCCTCCGAGACCGGGATCAGCCCATTCGCCGCGTTCATGCTCAGCTCGGCGATGCGCGTCGGCCCCGGGAACATCATGGGCGTCACGGGTGCCGTCTCTGTCGGGGGGCCGGGCGCGATCTTCTGGATGTGGGTCGCCGCCGCCTTCGGGATGACGACGGCGTTCGTCGAGGCGGTCCTCGCCCAGCTCTTCAAGGAGAAGGAGCGGGACCAGTACGTCGGCGGCCTGCCGTTCTACGGCATGAAGCTCCTCGGGAACCGGCGATGGGTCGGCGTGGCGCTCGCGTCCCTCTTCATCGGCTACGCCCTCCTGAACGTCCCGAGCCAGACCTTCCACCTCCTCACCGCGCTCGGCTCCGTGGCGAGCACCGTCGCGGGGACGACCTACTCGAGGACCTCGGGCGCCTACTACGGCATCGGCGCGTTCGTGATCCTCTACATCGCGGCGATCGCCCTCGGCGGGCTGAAGCGGGTCGTCAAGGTCGTGAACGTCTGGGTGCCGGTCATGGCCGTCCTCTACTGCGGAATCGTCCTGACGCTCGTCTTCGTCAACTGGCGGCTGATCCCGTTCTTCTTCGGCGCCGTCGTGAAGGGGGCCCTCTCGCCGGAGGCCGTGTTCGGCGGGGCCTTCGGCGTCGCCCTCCAGCAGGGGGTCAAGCGGGGCCTGATGGCGAACGAGGCCGGGCAGGGGACGATCACGATGGCCGCGGCCGCCGCGAACAACCGTCATCCGGTCGAGCAAGGGCTCGTTCAGTCGATGGGCGTCTTCTTCGACACGATGATCGTCTGCTCGATGGCCGGTTTCGTCTCGGTCATGGCGCAGCTCTGGACGTCGCCCGCCGGCGTCTCCTGGGAGGCGATCCGCGAGGACAAGCTCCTCGTCTTCATGACCGCCGCGAGCCAGCTCGTGCCGGGGACCGCGTTCGACGCGACGGTCCGCGGCCTCCTCTCGCTCTGCTACGCGCTCTTCGCCTCGATGACGCTGATCGGGATGATCACCTTCGCCGAGATCTCCGCGAACATGATCTCGAGGAACCGCACGTTCCTCGTCGGCCTACGGGCGACGGGCGCCCTCGTCCTCGTGCCGTTCGGCGTCCTGACGGTCCTCGCGGACCTGCAGCTCGGGAACATCTGGTACCTCGCGGACATGCTCAACATCCTCGTCGTCTTCGCGAACGTCCCGATGCTCTGGATCGGCCAGGGGCTCGTCCTCCGCGCGCTGGAGCACTACGAGCGGACCGGCGGGAGGGAGGGGTTCGTGTCGAAGCGGGACATCGGCCTCGACTCCCCCTACTGGACCGAGGAGTCCCTCCGCGGCTGACGTGAGCGCTCCCGAAGCGAAGCGGGTCGTCTCGCGGGTCGAGGTCCTCGCCCTCTCCCTGAACGACGTCGTCGGGAGCGGCGTCTACCTCCTCCCCGCCGCCGCTGCCGCGGCCCTCGCCGGATCGGCGAGCCTCTGGGGCGTCGCGCTCGCGGGGCTCGCGGTCCTCCTCATCGTCCTCTGCTTCGCCGAGGCGGCCAGCCGCTTCGACGAGCCGGGCGGCGCCTACGTCTACGCGCGCGAGGCGTGGGGCGACCTGGCCGGGTTCGAGGTCGGCTGGATGACCTTCCTCACCCGCGTCGCCACGCTCGCCTCGCTCTCGGCCGGCTTCGCGCAGGCGCTCTCCTGGGCCTGGCCCGCCGCGGCCTCGGGCTGGGGCCGCGCCGCCGCGATCGCGGTCCCGCTCCTCGTCCTGACCGCGATCAACGTCCGGGGCGTGAAGGAGGGTGCGCGGGCCTCGGCGTTTCTCCTCGTGGCCAAGCTCGTCCCGCTCGCGATCTTCATCGGCGCCGGTCTTTTCGCGGTGAGGTGGGAGCGGGTCGCCGCACCTGCCCGCGTCGACCCGGCCGGCCTCGGCGAGGTGGCGCTCCTCCTCCTCTTCGCCTACGCAGGCTTCGAGAACACGGCCGCGCCGGCGGGCGAGTACCGCGACCCGAAACGCGACGTGCCGTTCGCGCTCGTCACGCAGATCGCGCTCGTGACGGCGATCTACGCGCTCGTCCAGCTCGTCGCCCTCGGGACCCTCCCGAACCTCGCCACGTCGAGGACGCCCCTCGCCGACGCCGCGCGCCTCTTCCTCGGCGGCTGGGGCGGCGGCCTCCTCACGGCGGGCGCGGCCGCCTCGATCCTCGGCACGGCCGGGAACACCGTCCTCTCCGGCCCACGCTACCTCTACGCGCTCGCCCGCGACGGCTACGGCCCCGCGTACCTCGCGCGCCTCCACCCCCGGTACCTGACGCCCGCCCCGGCGATCCTCCTCCAGACGGCCGTCGTCCTGCCGCTCGCGCTGACCGGCTCCTTCGCCGGCCTGGCGGCGCTCTCGGTCGTCGCCCGGCTCGCGAGCTACATATCGACGGCGGCCGCGATCCCGGCCCTCCGGAAGAAGCTCCCCGACACGCCCGCGACCGTGCGGCTCCCGTTCGGCCCGGCGATCCCGATCGCCGCGGTCGTCGTCTCCGCGTTCCTCGTCGCGAGCGCGACGTCGCTCGACCTCGCCGCCGGTGCCGGAGCGCTCGTGGCGGGGCTCGCCGTCTACGCCCTGCGGCGAAAGGGATGAGAGCCGCCACGTCGGGCGACGCGCGTCCCGGAAACGCGGAGCTCAGTCGGTGCGGACGCGGTAGAGCGTGACGCCCGGGTTGCGATACGCGACCCCGAGGATCCCGAGCCGCTCGAGCTCGGGGAGCTTCGAAAGCCCCTCTTCCGGGTAGACGGCGCGCTCGAGGAGGCCGGCGACGACCCAGCGGACGCGATGGCGCGAGAGGAGGCGACGCACCTCCTCCACCGTGATCCGCCCTTCGGCGGGCGACTCCCCGGGAAGGGCGAGGCGCCGCCCGTAGAACGCGGCCACCTCCTCGATCCGCCGCGTCACGACGCTCCCCGGCACGGCGGCCCGGTGCTGGCGGACGTGCCAGCTCCAGCCGGCCACCGCCGGGAGGCCCGTGTGGATGCTGAAGCGCGAGCCCCAGCGGTACTCCGGCAGGACCGCCTCCAGGATCGCCGGTGAGCCCTTCTCGTGGGCCAGGAGCCACGCGATCGCCTCCCCGTCCCAGCGGAGCGGGACGAGCCGCCCCGACTCGCTGACCGCCGCATCGCCCAGGAACGCGACCCCGTCGAGGCCGCGCGGGCGGCCTTCCGTTCCCGCGCCGAGCGCCGCCGGAGGCGCCGGGGCGTCTGCGAAAGGCCTGCACGAATCGCCCGGCCTCAGGCGAGGGAAGCGTTGCGCGAGACGCGCAACGCGCTCGCGATGGCGCGC